>CBFCWZ010000158.1:0-8469 GCA_965601935.1 uncultured Ilumatobacteraceae bacterium | reverse complement strand
CTCGCCGCACCCGGGAGATCGGGATCCGCATGTCCTTGGGCGCCCAGAGCCGGAAGGTGCTGGAGTTGGTGGTGGGACAGGGTCTGGGACCGGTTCTGGTTGGGCTGGGTCTCGGGCTCCTCACAGCAGCGGCGGGGAGCCGAGTCCTGAGCAACCTCCTTTACCAAGTGGCGCCCCTGGACCTCGTCACCTTTGTCACCGTTCCCCTCCTCCTCCTGGTGGTGGCACTCCTGGCCATGGCCATCCCGGCTCGGGCGGCCACGCGGATTCGAGGTAGGTCGTTTCCGGAATGCCGATGCGCGCTGCCCGATCCGTACCGGGCAGCGCGCATCTCGGTTTTCCCGACCTGATGCGCGACGTCAGTCGCGGCCAGGTCGCCGGGGTACGTCAGACGTCGATGGCGCAGGGTCCGGGCGGAAGGTCCAGCGACGTGAGGACGGCGGCCGCAGCGGCCGGATCGTTGCGATGCAGCGCGAGCACGTCAGCCAGCGAGAGACCAGGCAGAACGGCCTCGACCACCTCGGGTGGGGCGCCGAGCGACTGGAGCAGCCCGAGTCCGTGCTGCATGCATTCGACACCGACCGGCTTGCCGCCCTCGCCGGCACCGGCCGGCGGGCCGCCCGCATCGACGGACGTGGCGGCGAGACCGAAGGTCATGGCAGCAGCCGCAGACGCGGCGAGGATCTTGCGCTTCATGGAGAACTCCTTGTTGGGGTTGGTTGTTGTGACGCACCTGCGCCGACATCGGCCCAGGAACAACACGCATACGTTGCCGAATCCGCGCCTGGATGACCGGATTCAGAAAATCATCACTGAACAGTGCTCACTTCTCGATGATCCGGCGGAAGGGAGCCCGTCAGTGAACGGACGTCCGCTTCTCAGCCGTGCTGCCCCTCTGTCACCAACCGGATCTACTGCGCCCCGGAACTCGACTGACTCCAGCGTGATCGGATCACCCGCCGAACGCCGTGTCGCCGATGGACGTCACTCGGGGAGACGGATCTGGTCGCCGAGGCGTTCGACCAGACCATCGTCGACCAGGCCCTCCACGATTCGTGGGTCGAAGCGGGCAGCCGGCTGCATCCCCGCCAGCAGATCGGCCAGCACCTGGCCTCGCTTCTGACGGTCGCTCCCCTCGTAGGGTGCCTGCGGTCGGCTCACCCCCGCCGACCCGGCCGCCGGATCCGGATGCGGATGGGACGACCGGTACCACGCGCATCCCCGGGTGATCGGGCACTCTTCGCACTGTGGATCGGGGCGGCAGACCATGGCCCCGAGATCCATCATGATCTGGTTCCAGGCCCACCCGTGGTGAAGCGGGACCAGATCGTCCGCCGCCCACTGTGCCTGCTTCGGCGTGAGCCGGGACCCTGACGTCCGCGCAAGGACCCTGGCGATGTTGGTGTCGACCACGGCCACGTCGCGCTCGAAGGCGAACGCCAGGAGGGCCCGCGCCGTGTACGGCCCGACCCCCGGCAGTTCCAGGAGTTGGTCGAGTTCGTCGGGAACGAGGCCACCGTGTTCGTCGCGGATGATCCGCGACGCGGCGTGGAGATGCACCGCCCGACGCGGGTATCCGAGTCCCTGCCAGAGACGCAGGATCTCGGCGAGGGACACATCGGCACATTCGACCGCTGTCGGGTAGTCGGCGCAGAAGCGCTCCCACTTCGGGATCACGCGTTCGATGCGCGTCTGCTGGAGCATCACCTCGGCGACGAGGATCCGCCACGGGTCGCGGATGGCCCGCCACGGAAGGTCGCGCAGGCGGGGTTGCCCCCATGCCAGGACGGCAGCCGGGTCGATGGCCATCCGACGGCGATCAGGAGAGCGGGCGCATGTCGGTCCAGACTTCCTGGCCGTCGTACGGACGCGTCCGTTCGGGAGCGAACTCCTTCTTCCAGATGAGCACCTTGCGTTTGAAGTAGCAGACTTCCTTGCCCTCCTGGTTGAAGCCCTTGGTCTCGACGGTGACCACACCGCGGTCGGGCTTCGACTTCGACTCCTTCACTTCGAGCACGCGGGTCTCGGCGTGGATCGTGTCGCCGTGGAAGGTGGGGAACTTGTGCTGCAGGGTCTCGATCTCGAGGTTGGCGATCGCTGCACCCGACACGTCGGGCACACTCATGCCGAGAACCAGCGAGTACACGAGGTTGCCGACGACCACGTTGCGACCCTGCACGCTCTCGCTGGCGAACCAGTCGTTGGTGTGCAGCGGATGGTGGTTCATCGTGATCATGCAGAAGAGATGATCGTCGTACTCGGTGATGGTCTTGCCCGGCCAGTGGCGGAGAACGTCGCCGGGTGTGAAGTCCTCCAGGTAACGGCCGAACGGGCGCTCGTGGGTCGTCATGGGCGCGACGGTACCCGGGGGCCTCCACCGTGGGCCAAACAGCCGGGTGGCCTCTGGCGGGGCGCGGTGGTCAGGCGGACGCCTGGTCGGGACGATCCTCGTCGGGCTCGTCGCCAGACAGATCATCCGGCGCGGCGTCACCCGGATCCGGCTCGACGGGCTCAGCGGGCGCGGCGCCCGACCGGGCCTGGCCCGACCAGCGTTGACTCAGCCGCAGGGCGAAGTCGATCTTCGACTCGCCGCTCTCGGTTCCCGCGCGGGCCAGCTCGCGCAGCCTCGACAGACGATCCCGTTTCTCGATGCTCCAGGGCCCGACCCGCAGCGACGCGTAGGCAACGGCTCCGAGCACGATCGGGAGGAAGAACTGGGCGAGCCGGTACGAGGGAACGGCGAGGCGGGCCACCCGCGACGGCACGCCGAAGCCGACGAGGGTCGACACGTAGAGCAGGTCCACGTAGCCGATGCCTCCCGGTGTGATCGGAATGGCCGCGACGAGGTTGGCCAGCCCGAACGTGACGATGAGGGCGTCGAGGTCGAGGCTGTACCCGAACGCACGGATGAAGACCCAGAGAGAGGCCGCGTCGAGAAGCCAGTTCAGGGCGGCCCAGAACACGACGCGGCGCATCAGCTGCCGCTCCCGGGCCAACTCCTCGAGACGATCGCCGATCTGGTGCAGCACCGCGGCGAACTTGTCGTCGTCGAGCCGCAGCTGACGGGCGAACCACCGCACCGCCTTCTCGGAACGGCCCTGACCCTCCATGAGGCCGAACACCAGGGTGGCGGCGATCCCGATGATGATGATCCCGGCGAGGGCGGCGGTGCCGTACCCGGGGTTCACGCCTCGGATCGGGATCGACACGATCAGGCCGATCCAGAAGATCACGTTGAGCACCACCGCCGAGCCGATGCCGGCCGTGGCGAGGGCGAATCCGGCGTCGGGACCACTCACGCCCGACAGCGTGAGCAGCCGGTAGCCCAGGGCAGAACCAGCGGCATTCCCCCCCGGCACCACGTTCGTGAGGGCTTTGGTGCTCAGCTGGATCCGGAACATCCGGGCCGCCGAGAGATCCTTCCCGGCGCCGCCCAGCGCAGCACGAGTGAGCAGGGAATAGCAGAAGAGGGCGGACAGCTGGAGCGCCAGGCCGAGGATGAGCAGCGCCGGCTGGACCTCGATGAGCTGGTCGACCGCCTCGCGGAAGTCGGGCAGCAAGGGCAACACGAAGAAGTAGACGACTGCGATGAAGGCGACGATCTTCACGGTGACCCTCACGGGCCGGATCCGCGGCTTCAATGCCGGCTGGGTCGACTTCTGCAGTTCTGGGAGTTCGTCGCGGACCTGCTCGCGCGGCATCTGGTGGGTCGTGTCGTCCGACCCGACCCGGGGCACGTCCGGCTCCTCCGGCGGCGACATCGCCGACCGCTCCGTCTCCGTCACCCGAGAACCGCCCCGATGATGCGCAGGAGGCGGTCGTTGAGCCCCTGTGCGGCCGAGATGTCGGTCTTGCCGAGGTGCACGAGAACGAGGTCGTCGTTCGGCAGGACGATGATGCGTTGTCCCTCGTACCCGTTGGCGACGAGCCCACCCGGGAACTCGGGCCAGAGCCACCAGTGGCGCCCGTACCCGCGACCGTCCTCGGGGTCGGTGGCCACCTGGGTACGCGCATGATCGAGCCACCCCTCGGGAAGTATCCGCCGCCCTTCGCCCCTCCGGGTCACGCCGTCGAACGAGTAGAGCTCGCCGAAGCGGGCGAAGTCGAGAGCCGTGGCGAAAACGAACGACGAACCGACGAAGTCGCCGGCCTCGTCGAACTTCGGGATCGCCGACTCCATGCCGACCGGCTCGAAGAGCCGGGTCTGCAGGAACTCGGTCATCACCGCTTCGCGCACGTCGGGCTCGTCACGCGGGGCGCCGAGTGCGTCGGCGATGACCCGGGTGACGATGTTCGTGGTGCCCGACGAGTAGTTCCAGAACGTGCCCGGCGCGTGGTCCAACGGCTGTCCGGCGGCATACGCGGCGTGGCTCGGACCACTCCCGCCGAAGAGCATCTCGATGCAGTTGGACACGTCGCCGTCGACGTAGTCCTCGACGAAGTGCAGCCCCGACCTCATCTCCAGCAACTGCAGCAGGGTGATGGCTTCCTTCTCGGTGCCCGCCCATTCGGGAACCGGTGCCGGCGCATCCAGCTCGACCAGCCCGTCGGCGACGAGGATCCCGACGGCGGCGTGGGTGATCGACTTCGCCGTGCTCCAGGAGACGAGCGGCGACTCTGCGGTGATCACCTGCTCGGGCTGGAAGTCGTTGGCCGGCTGCACGCCGTAGCGCTCGGCGACGACCTCGCCCCGGTGTCGCACCACGAGCGCGAGCGACAGACCCTCCTCAGGGGGACGCGAGAACAATTCGTCCACGGTCGGGCCGTGCGCCATCCGCGCGACGCTACCCCTCCCACGCCGCCCGCTCACGGGTTACCGCCCGCCCGGCGCAGCTCCCGGCAGACTCTCGACGAGCCGATCCAGGAACTCCGTGTCGACCGGGCCACCACCCAGTCGGGGCAACAGGACCGGCTCGTGCCCGGGGACGCTCGAACGGATCGCGTCGAGCCGCTCGTCGATGCCGTACCCGCCATCGTGCGGAACACGGTTGACCACCACCCCGGCCACCGGCCCCACTGCGCCGAGTCGCTCGGCCAGTGGCCCACACTCGGCGATCGACTCGGGTCGGGGCTCGTTGACCATGAGGAACCCCGTGCTGTCGGCCGACAAGATGTCGGTGACCTCGTCGAGCCTGTCCCGCAACCCTGCTTCGAGGTCGGAGAACCCACGGAAGAAGGCGGTGGTCGCGTCGGCGACCTGGTTGCCCGCCACGCTCTTCACCTCGCCCAGAAACGACGAGAGTGCGGCGTCGGCCACGCGCCCGAAGGCACGTTGGCCGACCGACAGCGCGCGGTAGACCGGGTGGCCGAGGAACCCCTTCACACGTTCCGAGGCGGTGACGAACTCGCCGGAGGGGAGCGACGGCGGCGTGTCGACCACGAGCACGTCGAACCGATCATCGTCGCGGAGCTGTGCCATTCGTTCGAGCAGGGTGAAGTCGCCGGCGCCCGGCAACGATGCGGTGAGCGTCCCGTAGAGCGGGTTCTCGAGCAGCGCGACGGCCTGGCGGTCGTCGTCGGCGACCGCCCTCACGAGCCGCTCGAAGGTGGCGGCGACGTCGAGCCGCTCACACCACATGTCGCTCGGCTGGGCCTCGGCCATCGCCTCGAGTGACGGTGACGGGTCGACCAGGACGACCCCGACCCGACGGCCGTCCCGGACCAGTGCGCCGGCGACGGCGTAGGCCGTCGTGGTGACGCCACTGCGTGCCGGCCCCGCCACGACGACGACGCGGAATCGTGTGTCGATCACGTCCACCCCGCGAGTTGTTCGGCCAGCTCGTGGACGTCGCCGACGGTCGTGACTCCCTCGGCCAGCAGCGGCAACCGCAGCCCACGCACGCCCTTCTCGGTCGTCACGTCCGTGACGAGTGCCGTCTCGTCGTCGGGCGACGGCGGGCGAGCGGTCTGGTTGATCACCACGTCGCGCACGGTCAGCGCCTTGAGCGTCCGAACACGGTCGATCAGAGCGGATGTGAGCGACATGTCGTCGTGTTCCGGGACCATCACCGGTACGCCCTCGAAGCGCTCGGCGTCCTCGAACGCCGACTGGACCTGGACGGCGCTCTCCAGCAGGCGGGGCGACTGGACGACGTCGGATGCGTCCTCCACCGAGTGCAGGAACTCGAAAGATCGGCCATTGCTCGGACAATCGACGATGACGGCGTCGGTGTCTCCGCGTTCGGCCCGGTCGAGGACCCCGGTCAGCGTGAGCAGGTTGCGGAGTCCCGGAACCGCCGACTCGATCATCGGCAGAGACGACCCTGAGATCGCGCGGCGGAACATCCCGCCGAGGCCACCCTGCCTCAGGTGGTCGGAGAAGACCTGGTTCGTCGGGATCCGGCCGACACGAACCGAGCCGTGAGTGCGGAAGACCAGATGTTCACGATCGTCGAGTTCCTTGCCGCCGAGCAGGGTCTCGACGACGGGCGACCGGTCGGTCACCACGAGCATCACCTCGCGCCCCTGTCGTGCCGCAGTGATCGCGAGCGTCGCCGCGGTGGTCGACACGCCCACTCTGGTGGAACCCATCACCAACGACACCGCGGCGCGGGGCGCCCACACGGTCTCCGGTGAATCCATCGTGTTGGAAAGGTAGTGCGTCAGCGATCGGCGAACCGGCGATCCAGAGCCACGGCCCGAGGGTCAGAATTCCTCGTCGAAGGCGACGTCGCCTTCCACGCTCGTCTGGTACGACGACACCGTACGCTCGAAGAAGTTCGAGAGCCCCTGGACATCTTGCAGCTCCATGAACGAGAACGGGTTCTTGACGCCGTACTGGGGGATGAACCCGAGTTGCGCCAGACGCAGATCGGCGACGTACTCGAGGTACGTGCGGGTGTCGGCGAGGCTCATCCCCGGAACGCCCTCGCCCAGCACGTCCTCGGCGAACAGGTACTCGCAGTCGATCGCCTCTTGCAGCATCCGCCGCACGTCGGCCTCGAGTTGGTCGTCGAACAGGTCGGGCTCCTCGCTGCGCACGGTGTTGACCACCTCGAAGGCGAAGTTCATGTGGCACGACTCGTCGCGGAACACCCAGTTCGTCCCGTCGGCGAGACCGTTCAGCAGCCCCTTCGAGCGGAGGAAATACACGTAGGCGAAGGCGGCGAAGAAGAAGAGCCCTTCGATGCACGACGCGAAGCAGATGAGGTTGAGCAGGAACTGCTGGCGCTGCTCACGGGTCTCGACCTGCTCGAGGCCCTGGATCGAGTCGATCCAACGGAAGCAGAACTCGGCCTTCGCCTTGATCGACGGAATGTTGTGGATCGCGGCGAAGGCGGCCTCGCGCTCGGCGATGTCGGGCAGATAGTTGTCGAGGAGCGTCAGGTAGAACTGGACGTGAAGGGCTTCTTCGTACAACTGCCTCGACAGGTACATACGGGCCTCGGGGGCATTGATGTGCTGGTACAGGTTCAGCACCAGATTGTTGGCCACGATCGAGTCGCCGGTGGCGAAGAACGCCACGAGCCGCGACACGAGGTGTTTCTCGGCAGGCATCAGCTTGCGGTCGAGGTCGACGAGGTCGTCGGAGAAGTCGATCTCCTCGACGGTCCACGTGTTCTTGATGGCGTCTCGGTACATGTCGTAGAACACCGGATACCGCATCGGCCGCAACGTCAGGTCGAAGCCCGGGTCGAGGATGTGGCCGGGTCGCTGCTCGATCTCGGGCACCGCGGGCGGCAGGTCGGCGCCGAGCCCGTGGTCGTGTCGGGGGCTGATCGGGTCGATGAGTGCCATCAGTCGCATGCCTCACATGCTTCGGGGTTCTCGAGGCTGCACGCCACAGCCTCTTCGTCGGTGTACTCGGATACGTCCGGTTCGGGCGCTCCTCCGCCGGGGCCGGCCGGTGAGCCGCCGGAGCCGCCGACGGTGGCCTTGTTGATGCGGGTGGCCGGGCGGCTGCGCAGGTAGTAGGTGGTCTTCAGGCCCTGCTTCCAGGCATGCAGGTACATCGACGAGAGCTTGCCGATGGTGGGGGTCTCCATGAAGAGGTTCAGTGACTGGCTCTGATCGATGAAGGCGCCCCGCTCGGCGGCCATGTCGATGAGGGCCCGCTGGGGGATCTCCCATGCGGTCCGGTAGATCTCGCGGAGGTCGGCGGGGATCCGATCGATGTCCTGGATCGAGCCCTCCGAGCGCTTGATGTCGGCGATCATGGCGTCGTCCCAGAGCCCCCGCTGCTGAAGTTCGCGCACCAGGTAGCGGTTGATCTGCATGAACTCGCCCGACAGCGTCTCGCGCTTGAAAAGGTTCGACACCTGCGGCTCGATGCACTCGTAACAGCCTGCGATCGATGCGATGGTGGCCGTCGGCGCGATGGCGATCATGAGGCTGTTGCGCAGCCCGTGTTCGGCGATCCGGCTGCGCAGTTCGTCCCACTCGAGTTCGGCCGGGGGCCGTTCGTCCCAGAGATCGAACTGGAGCTTGCCCTGGGCGGTGCGGGTGGACTCGTAGGCCTCGTGGGGCCCG
>CBFCWZ010000157.1:0-8512 GCA_965601935.1 uncultured Ilumatobacteraceae bacterium | reverse complement strand
GCCGATCGTTGCCACGCCCGCGAATGTAGGCACCGCCGCGACCCGCTGCTCACCGGCCCGGTGCCGTCAGTGGCTCGTCGACCACACCTCCACAGTCAGTTCGGGCACCGGAAAACCCCCTCCGTTCGCTGGAGGCTCTCGTGCCGGACGGCCACGCGGTTCTGGACTACTCGGAAAGGGAGATCAAGGCGAACTGGAAGCGGACATCATGCGCGCCGAAGCACGCGATGAACTCGCTGAAGTCGCGGTTCAGCTCCATCTGCCCATCCGTGATGTGCCCGCCAGTACTTCCACGGCTCGTCAGGCTCACCCAGCCGCCTGGTCTCGATCACCCGCTCCATCAGACCATTCTTCCCGTCACCGATCTGCCGAACCCTCGGTTCCCCCGACTCCACGGGACGCTCCGCGGCGACCGCGTCGCCGACACGGATCGATCCGATGCTGGCGCCACGGCTCTTGCAGGTACTCCGAATCGGAGGAGTTGAACCTTTCGAGATCTGAAATGGCAACGAACGAACGGGTCGAGGAGATGCTGAAGGAGAACGTCGCCGACGAGCGGGCAACGGCGCGCACCCCGCACCTTCCGACCGTGCCACAATCATCGCATGAAGATGGTATGATTGTGGCATGGCCCGAACGCGGCTCAGCACCACGGTCGATCACGACCTCCTCACGAGCGCTCGTGAAGCCCGGGCCGGCTCGAACGACGCCGAGTTGATCGACGAGGCCCTCACCGCGTTGCTGGCGCGGCTCCGCTCCGCCGAGATCGACGAGGCGTATCGACGCGCCTACGAGTCCCATCCCATCGACGAACCCGACGAGTGGGGCGACCTTGCGTCGTTCCGGCAAGCGGCAGGCGCTCCATGAGCGACCTCCCCCGGCGTGGGGAGTTGTGGTGGTGCGACCCTCCAGAGATCGGTCGGCGGCCGGTCGTCATTCTCTCCCGCGACGCTGCGATCCCCCGCCTGCGGCGCGCGCTCGTCGCCCCGTGCACGACCACGATCCGTGGCCTCCCGAGCGAGGTCGTCCTCGAACCCGGAGACGACCCGATCCACCGCCGCACCGCCGTCAACCTCGACTCGGTCGAATCGGTGCCAGTCGGACTCCTCGTCGAACGACTCGGAACACTGAGCGGCGCTCGGGTCGCGCAGATCTGCGAGGCGCTCTCCGTGGCCACCGACTGCAGTTGACGACCGCAGTCGGATCGGACGACTCCCGCATCGAAGCTGTTCTTGTGAGAGTGATAGTCTCACTCTCATGGCTGATTCTGACATCAAGGCGCTGACCGAGAACCTGCCGGCACCCGAATTCGAGTCGACGGCGTTCACCTCTCCCCCGCCGTTGTCGGAGGCCACGGTGGCGATCGTGACGACGGCGTCGTTGCACCACCCCGATCAGGACGACTTCGATCCGATCGACACCAGCTACCGCGTCCTCGACGGCAGCCGCCGCGACTATGTCATCGGCCATTGGAGCCCCAACTTCGACGACGTCGGGTTCGCCTACGACATGAACACGGTGTTCCCGCTCGACCGGCTCGACGAACTGGCCGAGCAGGGCGTGATCGGGCGTGTCGCCGACCAGCACATGGCCTACGCCGGCAACCAGTTCGACCTGGCCACGATCAAGATGGACACCGGCCCCGCCGGCGCCAAGTGGCTCCGCGAGCAGGGCGTCGACATCGCTCTGTTCACACCTGTTTGACCGCTGTGCACGCGTACCGTGAGTACGCTCGCCCACGTCTTCGAGGCCGCCGGGATCGCCACGATCGCCCTCGGCTCGATCCGCAAGCAGATCGAGAGCACCGCCCCGCCACGCGGCTTGTGGTGTGACTTCCCGCTCGGACGCCCTCTCGGCAAGCCCGGCGATCCCGCGTTCCAGCACCGTGTGCTCGCCGCAGCGTTCGACCTCCTGGACTCACCCGAGCCGGTCGTCACCGAGTTCGGCGAGTCGATCGCCGACGACGCTGCCGAAGTACTCGCCTGCCCGCTCCCGCCGCGCCACGACCCCGATGCCCACCCGGCGATCGACGAGGCCCGCGGCCTGCGCGCGGCCTATGACCGTGGTGTCGAGATGAGCAACGGCCGGATCGCCGCAGGGCGCGTCGTCGCAGCAGACGACATCCCTGCCGCGATCGAGGCGTTCGTCCGCATCGCCGACGGCACGTCGTGGAAGGAGGCCGGCATCCCCGGCTTGCCGATGCGGGTCAGCCAGGACATCCGCGGCTACTACGAGACCGCCGCGTTGGCGATGATCGACCATGCTCCCCCGGCATGGGCCGGTGCACGCTGGTTCCTCGACGAGACCGAGACCGGCAAGGTGCTGATGGCCGCTCGCACAGCGATGGAAGAACAGGGCGCACCTCACCCCATGTGGTTCTACCTCACACCCGGCGACCGCTGAGCCGGCCGGCGAGGAACTCATGGCGGAGGCATCGGGAGCCGGACCGGCACGCCGTCCCCCACCGCCGGAACGTCGCAACCGGGCCCTCGATGCGCTCATCGACCTGGTGCTGGAGCGGGGCGAGCATCCGCGACCGGAGGAGGTCGCAGAGCGTGCCGACGTGTCCATCGCCTCGCTCTACCGCTACTTCACGGACCTCGACGAGCTCCGCCGTGACGCCGTCACCCGGATCGTCGAACGGTTCCCGGAGCTGTTCGACGTCTCGAACCTCGGCACCGGCGATCGTGACCAACGGATCGCCTCGTTCACCGCAGCCCGGTTCGAGCTGCACGAGACCCTCCACCCGCTCCAGCTGCTGTCCCGCGCGACGAGCCACACGAACCCGGGTGGCCAGAAGCACCTCGACCCCATCCGAGCTGCCATGACCGACCAGATCGGGCGCCACTTCGCCGACGAACTGGGGACGCTCAGCTCCACCCGCCGCCACGACACCGTCGTGACCATCGCCACGCTCACGTCGGTCGAGTCATGGGAACAGTTCCGTCGCGTCCATGGCCGTACCCCGGCCCAGACCCGCCGGGCCTGGAGCGTCGCCATCGACCGGATCCTGCCCGCTCCCTGACAGGTAATGAGAGAAGCATCGAACCACCGAGGAGGCGGGTCCCCGCGTCGTCGGATCCCGCGCCAGTGGGGATCCCGCGCGGTCTTCTTCGCGGCCGGTGGCGCTCTGTTCCTCGCCGCGTGCAGTGGCGGCTCCGCCGGCCTACGAGTCGGACTGCATCCCGGTGATCGGCGAGTGGCAGGACGACGGGCTCACCATGCACGTGGGTCTCGACACCGGGGACGGTGAAGTGGCCGGCATCTTCAACCAACGCCGCCCGCTCTCGAGTTCACCTGCGCACCCGACAGGCCGAGCCCACTCGACGGAGACGCGCTGAGCTGCCCGACCCCCTGACGAGTCGTCGTCGCCATGCGTCGGGGAGGGCTCGAGGCCGCTCTTCGGAACCGCCGTTGACGAAACATTCGGCGATCAGCCGGCGAGATCAGCCCGCAGGAGATGTTTCTGCACCTTCCCCATCGCCGTGCGCGGGAGGGAATCGACCCAGGCCACGGCCTTCGGAGCCTTGTACCGGGCGACTCGACCGTCGAACACCGCGAGCAGATCGTCGTCGACGACCGTTTCGTCGTCACGCACCGCGACGACGATCGGCACCTCCCCCCAACGGTCGTCGGCGCGGCCGATGATGGTCGACTCCACGACCCCGGGCACGCCGACCAGAAGCTGTTCCAGCTCGGCCGGGTACACGTTCTCCCCGCCCGAGATGATCATGTCCTTCTTGCGGTCCTGCACGTAGATGAAGCCGGCATCATCGGCGACAGCGACATCACCGGTTCGGAACCACCCGCCGTCGAAGAACGCGTCTGCCGTCGCCTCCGGGTCACGCCAGTACTCACGGAAGAGATTCGGGCCACGCGCGACGATCTCCCCGGCGGTGCCCGGCGCGACGTCTCGGCCGTCGTCGTCGACGAGCCGCACCTCGCAGGTCAGCGCGCCCTTGCCACAGGAACCGAGCCGCTCGTGAGCGTGCTCCTTGCGGAGATACGTCGCGAGGGTGGAGGTCTCCGTGAGGCCATAGATCTGTGTGACCGGCACACCCTTCGCGTGCACGGCCTCGATCAGCGCGCTGGGGATCATCGAGGCGCCGGTGTTGACGGCACGTACACCGCTGAGATCGGCGTCGGCCCACTCGGAGAGGCCGGTGACGGCCACCAGCATCGGAGCGAGCAATGTGACGAGGTCGATGCTCCCCGAGACCAGAGCGTCCAGGACGCAGCGGGGATCGAACCGCGGGTGGAGGACGAGGGTGGCTCCCGCGGCGAGCGTCGGCGTGCAGTGGACGTTGAGGCCCCCGACGTGGAAGAGCGGCATCGTGTTCAAGACCCGATCGGCCGGCGTCAGATCCATCATGGCGTGGACGTTGACGGCGTTGGCGGCGATCGAGGTGTGCGTGAGGACGGCTCCCTTCGGGCGGCCCGTCGTGCCGGACGTGTAGCACATGAGCACCGCCTCGTCGCCCGTCGTCGCGCGCGTCGGGACGTCGTCGCACGGCTCGAGCGCATCGAGCCCGGCAGTGGCCGGACCGCCGACGACGGCACAACGGGTCGACGGCGCATCGGCGACCGACCGCACCAAGACGGAGGCGTGTTCGGCGTCGGCGAGCGCCAGAACAGGATCCGAGTGCCGGATGATCCACGAGAGTTCGGACGGGACCAACCGTGTGTTCAGGGGAACGTGAACGGCGCCGATCCGGGCGCAGGCGAAGAAGACCGTGAGCGGGAGCGGCCCATCGCCGCCGAGGTACGCGACACGCGATCCGGGCTCGACGCCGGCGGCGGCCAGGGCTCCCGCCATCCGGGCGACGGCGTCGACCAGAGCGGGGTAGGTGAGGCGCTCGTCGCCGAATTCGATGGCGATCGCATCGGGGTCGTGGTCGGCCCAGTGGTCGAGCCAGCGGTCGAGGGGGATCATCGCCGCGTGGGCGGAGGGTCGCCCCGGTAGAGGTTCTTCACACCACCCTCGCGGTACGACGCCGCGGCCGCGTCCTTGAAGCGGGCGGACGCTTCGTACTCCTCGATCGGGTACTCGTCGTGTTCGGCGACGACCCGGATCTCGGTGACGTCGCGGAGTTCGAGCCCGAGCTCGTCGGCGATCTCGGCGTCGGTCATCGCCCGCCGCCGCACACCGTCGGCGAGGAACTCGTTGATGTTCACCTGGTGCGAGTTCGACATCCGCACGACCTGGTCGCGGTAACGGCGGTAGAGCTCGGGGTCGACGACGTGGAACCCGGTGAGCTCACCTCGATCGGGTCGTTCGGTCATCTCAGGACCCGCTTGTCGGCGCCGACCGGGCACACCCGCATGCATTCGAAGCACTGCCCCTGGCTGACGTTCGAGTAGGTGATCGACCACATCGTCCGGGTGAAGTAGCTGCCGTAGAGCATCATCTTGCGACGGTCCGCGTCGGGTTCGGAGAGGACCCGCTCGAGAACAGCCTGATAGCCGGGCACCCAGTAGTGGTAGACGCGGTCGCGGCAACGGTCGGCGTCGTAGCGACGGCCGATGACCAGCCCGTCCTGAACCTCACCGCCGAGGCAGCCACCCTCGTCGATGTTGCACACGTCGGTGCACGGGGTGACACCACGCTCGTCGTACATCTCGACGCATGCGGGTGCCGGGCACACAGGGTCGTCGAGCGGGTCGTCCGCTGGAAGCGGCAACGAGGTCAGGATGACGGTGAGGTAGAGGAAGCCGTGATCCGGGTGCAGGACGGGTCCCGCCAGGCTCGGACCACCGGCCCCGGCGGCCACAGCTGCGGCGGCGAAGTCGAGGAATGCCCGGTCGTCCTGATCGGTCGCCGTGGGCACGTTGAGGGCGTAGTAGCCCAACTGGGTCTCGATCCGCCGGGCGATCGCGCTGCCCAAGCTCGCGATCCGATCGGCGGTGCCGACCGTCTCCATCACCTCGGATCGCGGGCTGCTCCACTCGCCGGCACGGGGCGCGCTCCCGCCCAGCACGATCATCGAGCGAACCTGTGGGAGCAGGTCGGTGGGGCGTTGCCCCTCCGGCGCGTCGGCCAGGACATCGGGGGCGGCGACACGTGCCTCCACGGCACCGCGCTTCAACGCCTCTCCGGTGATCTCCCCCTTGACGGTCTGCCAGTCGGGCTCGTGGACGGTCATTTCAGCTTCCTCCGGTAGCGGCCGACGGGGCACACCCGCATGCACTCGAAGCACTGCGCCACGCTCTCCTTGTAGCGCCCGATCGACGCCAGGTTGCGCCGGAAGTCGTCGGAGTACAGCGTCGCCTTCGCGGTCTCGATGTCGGCGGCGTCGGCGAGCAACTCGACCTGCTTGATGTGGCCACGGATCCCGAAGTTCATCGCCCGCGTCGAGCAGCGCTCCCGGTCGAAGTAGCTACTGGCGATTTGGCCATCCTCGATCGTCGCGTCGATGCACCCACCTTCGTCGGCCGGGCACACCGCCATGCAGGGCGTGCGACCCTCCATCTCGTACATCTTCACGCACGACCGGGCAGGGCAGACGTGCTCCTCCAGCTGATGGTCGGGCACGAGTGGCATCGAGGTGATCGCGGCGGCGTAGTACAGCAACCCGTAGGTCGGGTTGAGGATGATGTTCGCCGCGATCGACCGGGTCCCGAGTCCCGCCAGGACGGCGGCCAGCATCATGCTCATCGGGGGGTGCTGTCCGGAGGTCGGAAGCGCCGGCGCCTGAATCGCCCGGTAGCCGTGAGTGGTCTCGATGTGCTCGGCGACGACGAGCGACGCGACGTTCTCGCGGAAGTCGTATCCGGTGATCTCCATCAGCCGGCGGTTGGGACTCTGCCACGCGGCGTTGGATGGGCCGAGGGAACCCGCGACCACCACGCTGCGGGCGCCTGGCAGGAAGTCGGTGGGACGGTGGCCTTCCGGGACGTACTCGTTGAACGCGCTCGCCGACGCGACACCGATCACTGTGGCCCCGGCGTCGAGGCCCACCTGTTTGATCGCATCGGTCGCCGCATCCAGGTCACCGACTTCCGCCTGATCCGTTGCGTCGTCGAGCGCCACTCTGGCCCCTTCCCCTCGACCACCATGATGGCACTTCGAGTCAGCTGCTCGACGAGCGGGCCCGCCGGATGGCCTTGCAGCCCTTCGCGACGAGTCGCCTGGAACCGTGCGCGCTTCAGGCGTTGCGATGATCGACCACATGCACGCCTGGAAGGCCGTCGAAGGCGCGCCGGTCCGCGCTCACGACTGTGCGCCCGGCAGCGGTGGCGGTCGCTGCGATGATGAGGTCGTGAGCGCCGCGCGGCCGACCTGCTCGGCGCACGGCGACCAGAAGGCTCGCGTGATGGTCGGCGACCATTTCGTCGTACGGCAGGATCGGGATCGAGGCGGCGATCTCGTCGACGTAGGACTGGCGGCGTGACCGCTGGCGCGTCGTTGCGAGCTGGACGCCAACAGCGAGTTCGGCAAGGGTGATCGCTGCGATCGCGACGTCGTCGTCGTCACCGATGAGTTCGTCGAGGTCATCGGCGCCTCGCTCGGCATCGATGAGGAACGTGGTGTCGAGAAGGAGGAGCGTCACGGTCGGGTTTCGACCTCGAGCAGGTCGCGGACCTTGTCGAGGTCGTCGGTCCAGGCGGAATCGGGGCGGTGCCGACGAAGAAGCGCCTTGGCATCGTTCCCGCGGCCGCGAGTGACCGGTTCGATGTGGGCGACGACCTTGCCTCGGCGTGTGATGGTGTAGCGCTCGCCGTCGTGCTCGACAGCGTCGAGGAGGTCGGCAAACCTTCGCGCGGCCTCGGTCGCCGTTACTTCGGACATGAAATCAGATTATCAGATTTCACTGAGGGACGGGAGGTGCGCAGCGTGGGAGCCATGGCGGACGATCATCACCGCCGGCAGGTGCCGGCCACAGGCTGCCGAGCCCGACGCGTGCGCCGTCGTGTTGACGGTCGCCGCCCCCGCCGCGGAGTGATCTCGCAGATCCGACGCGCTCCGGTGCCGATCCAATCCCTACCGGATGACGCCGAACCAGCGCCGCATCAGGGCAACCCCTGACCGAAGTCCCGGCACGACCCGGGTGGGCCCCGATGTCCGCAGGTGAGCGATGGGCGCACGATCGAGGCATGCACACGACGACGAAGACTCCCCGCCGCGAGAACACGGCTCCGTACGGCGGCCCGTCGGGGCGCGGACGCCGTGTTCGTGCCCTTGGGGCGGTGCTCTTCGTCGGCCTGATGGGAGTCGGTGCCCTCACGCTGCCGAGCGGGAGCAACGAAGCCCCTTCGGTCGGCCCGCCGACCTGGCAGGAGATTGCGTCGACATCGACCGGTGCCGACCGCGACTGATCGACGACCACGAGGTCGGAGAGAAACCACACATGAGAGGAACAAATCCCATGAACATCAACACACAGACCAGCGAGCACCGAGCCGGCGACCGCCGGAACCTTCACATCCGACCGTCCCGGGCCGGATTGCGGCTCCTCGCCGGAGGCGTCGTCGCGGCCGGCTATGTCTGCTCCGAAGCGCACGTTCTCGAGCG
>CBFCWZ010000156.1:0-8537 GCA_965601935.1 uncultured Ilumatobacteraceae bacterium | reverse complement strand
CAGGCGGCCGGGCAGTTGTCCGGTGAACTGGTCGTGGTCGACGGTTCGGGTGCCGTCGACCCATGTGCCGACGTAACCCTTGCCGCGTTGGACGAGGCGGCGGGCACCCCCGGGCAGGTCGTGGGCCATCCGCGGAGCGTCGAAGGTGAGGTGGTCGTAGTCGATCATGTTGAGGTCGGCACGCAGGCCGGGTGCCACGGTGCCGCGGTCGCCGAGGCCGTAGAGGGCGGCCGTCTGGGCGGTCTGGCGGTGGACGACGTGCTCGAGGGAGAGCCGCGGGCCGCGTGAGCGGTCGCGGGTCCAGTGGGTGAGCATGAACGTCGGCGTGCCGCCGTCGCAGATCACACCACAGTGGGCTCCCGCATCGGCGAGGCCCATCCGGGTTCCCGGGTGCTGATGGGCCTCGTAGTGGAACGACAGGTCGCCATAGGAGTAGTTGAAGAACGGCGTCAGGATGATGCCGTGACCGCCGTGGGCGCACAGTTGGTCGATCACCAGATCCATCGGGGTTGCGCCCTCCCGGGCAGCTTCTGCAGCGATCGAGGTGTCGGCGGACGGCTCGTAGTCGATGTCCCCGTCGGCGACCGCCCACCACTTGTGGAGCTGATCGAGCACCACGGTCCGGTACAGCCCGCCGTCGTCCGGCTCCTCGGAGAAGCGACTCCGGAACTCGGGGTCCCCGAGTCGGGCCACCCGATCGGCGAGCGGCAGATCGGCGATCTCGGCGTGGGCGGGGTGGAAGGCGAGGGGATTGAAGCTGCCTTCCAGGCACATCAACAGCCCGACCACTCTCCCGGCGATCTGGGCGACGATCGGCAGGCCGTCGGCCTCCGCCTCGTCGAGGAGACGCAGGATCTCCCGCCAGAGGTCGGGTTCCTGGTCGGTCTGGTTGAGGTTGACACTGACGGTACGGCCGGTGCGCCGGGCCAGCTCGCGCATCCACGGCCATTCGGACTCGGCCAGGTTCACGTGCTCCGGGGCGAACTGGAACACTCCGTGGCCCGCACGCCGCATGGCGTCGCCGATCCCGTACAACTCCTCGGCATCGGCGGTGGTCCCGGGGACGAGTTCCCCGGAGATCGACCGGTGGATCGGCGTCCGGGACGTCGAGAAGCCGAGTGCTCCCGCGCGCAGGCCCCGCTCGACGAGGTCGGACATCGCCGCGATGTCGGCGCCGGTGGCAGGCTCGTTGGCCGCCCCGCGCTCACCCATCACGTAGGCCCGCAGTGCTCCGTGGGGCACCTGAGCACCGACGTCGATGGCGAAGCGGTTGGCGTCGAGCACGTCGAGGTACTCCTCGAAGCTCTCCCATCCCCAAGTGATGCCCTCGGCCAACGCCGACCCCGGAATGTCCTCGACACCCTCCATCAGCTCGATCAGCCACTCGTGCCGGTCGGGGGCGGCGGGGGCGAAGCCCACGCCGCAGTTGCCCATCACCACTGTGGTCACGCCATGCCACGACGAGGGCGTCAGGTAGGGGTCCCACGAGGCCTGCCCGTCGTAGTGGGTGTGGATGTCGACCCATCCCGGAGTCACGAGCAAGCCGTCCGCGTCGACCACGTCGCGGGCCGTCCCGAGGTCGCCCGAGTCGGCATCGACGACCTCCGAGATGATTCCGTCGTCCACCGCCACGTGAGCGGTTCGCGCCGGCTGCCCCGTGCCGTCGACGAGGGTTCCGCCCTTGATCACCAGATCGTGCATTCGTGCTCCTCCATTGATCCTCGCTCCGGGGGTGGTTGCTGGTACGGTCGCCTCGACCGTGAAGCGAGTCCGGTGAGGCTCGAACGGAGGAACACACTAATGACTGACAAACGGGTCCTCGGGCCTGACGACGTGCGCCGAGCCACGACGCGCATGGCCCACGAGATCATCGAACGGAATCGCGGAGTCGCCGATCTGGCGCTCGTCGGCATCCAACGTGGCGGGGTCTGGCTCGCCGAATCTCTCGGCCGGGAGATCTCCCGCATCGACGCCGATGTTCCCGTCGGCACGATCGACGCCTCTCTCCACCGCGACGACATCGGGCTGAGGCCCGTGTCCCCCGGCTCTGTGAGCCGTCTCGACTTCTCCATCGACGACTCCGTCGTCGTGCTGGTCGATGACGTGCTCTACACCGGCCGCACGGTGAAGGCCGCCCTCGACGCGGTGGGTGAGTACGGCAGACCCCGCGCCGTCCAGCTCGCCGTGCTCGTCGACCGGGGCCATCGGGAACTGCCGATCCGACCCGACTACGTGGGCAAGAACCTGCCCACCAGCTCGGACGAGCGGGTCGAGGTGACCGAGGACGGGGTGCTCATCTCATGACCGCGGCCTCCCTCGTCACCATCGACGACCTCGGCGCCGATGGCGTGCGCCGGATCATGAAGGTCTCCGACCACATGGCCGAGGTGTGCCGGCGCCCCAACCCGAAGGTGCCGGCGCTACGCGGCCGCACGGTGTGCAACGTCTTCTTCGAGGACTCCACCCGGACCCGCCTGAGCTTCGAGGCCGCGGCGAAGCGGCTCTCGGCCGACACGATGACCTTCTCGGCGTCGTCGTCGAGCCTCAGCAAGGGAGAGAGCCTCCGGGACACCATCGAGACCATCGCCGCCATGGGGGTCGACGCGTTCGTCGTCCGACACCGTTCGAGCGGTGCGCCGGAGATGATCCGGCAGTGGACGGACGCCAGCGTCGTCAACGCCGGCGACGGCTGGCACGCCCACCCCACGCAGGGTCTGCTCGACGTGTTCACCGTGCGGACCAGGCTCGGGCGCCCCGAGGGCCTCGATGGCCTGAAGGTGGCGATCGTCGGGGACGTGAAGCACAGCCGCGTGGCCCGGAGCACAGCCCTGGCCTTCGAGTTGCTCGGGGCGGAGGTCATGTTCGTGTCGCCGCGCACTCTGCTCCCGCCAGTGGTCGATCAGCCGGTGGTGCAGGACCTCGACGAGATCATCGGCGACCTCGACGTGATCTATCTGCTGCGGATGCAGCGGGAGCGGATGAACGAGGCCCTCGTCCCCGACCTCCGGGAGTACACGGCCCGGTTCGGTCTCACCCGCGAGCGGGTGGCACGCCTGAAGCCCGAGGCACTCGTGATGCATCCGGGCCCGATGAACCGCGGGGTCGAGATGGCTGTCGACCCCGGTGAACTGCCCACCTCGGTGATCCTCGACCAGGTGACGAACGGCATCGCCGTGCGCATGGCCGTCCTCTTCGACCTTCTCGGCTCCGGTGCGGAGTCGATCCTCACGCAGGGAGCAGACACGTGAAGACAGTGATCAGGGGCGGGACGATCATCGACCCGCAAGGTGAACGTGCGGGCGACGTCGTGGTCGCCGACGGGCTGGTCGTCGAGGTCGTCGAGAGGGGAGGCGACGTCGACGGCGAGGTGACCGAGCTCGATGCCTCGGGTTGTGTGGTCGCGCCCGGTTTCGTCGACCTCCACACCCACCTCCGAGAGCCGGGCAAGGAGGAGGCCGAGACCATCGAAACCGGCTCCAGGGCAGCGGCGCTGGGTGGGTACACGGCGGTGGTGGCGATGCCCAACACCGACCCGACCCAGGACTCGGTCGGTGTCGTCGACTTCGTTCGGCGTCAGGGGGAGCGGGCCGGGTTGTGCGACGTCCACCCGTCGGCCTCGATCACGGTCGCGCGTCAGGGCCAACGGCTCACGCCGTTCGCGGAGCTGGCCGACGCCGGGGTCCGTATCTTCACCGACGACGGCAACGGTGTGCAGGACCCGCTGCTGATGCGCCGAGCGATGGAGTACGCCCTCGGGCTCGACATCACTCTCGCCCAGCACTGCGAGGTCGAGAGCCTCACCGCGGGCGCCGTGATGCACGAGGGGCACTGCTGCAGCCGGCTCGGCTTGCCCGGATGGCCCTCGCTGGCCGAGGAGTTGATGGTCCACCGCGACATCGAACTGAGCCGTCTGACCGGGGCCCGCATCCATGTGCTCCACCTGTCGACCGCCCGCAGCGTCGAACTCGTGAGGGCGGCCAAGGCCGACGGCCTTCCGGTCACGGCCGAGGCGACGCCGCACCACATCAGCCTGACCGACGAGAGGCTGACCGGCTACAGCGCGATCTACAAGGTGAATCCACCGCTGCGCACGATGGACGACATCGACGCGGTCCGGGAGGGCCTCGCCGACGGCACGATCGACGCCATTGCGACCGACCACGCGCCCCACGCCCGTGAAACAAAAGAGATGCCACTCGACCAGGCGCCTCCCGGAATGCTCGGGCTGGAGACCGCGCTCGGAGTGAGCCTTGCTCATCTCGACATGCCGCTGGCCGAGGTGGTTGCTGCCCTGTCCTGGAAGCCGGCCGAGATCGCCGGCCTGGGGCATCTGCACGGGCGCCCGGTCGCGGCGGGCGAGCCCGCCAACCTCACGGTCGTCGACCCCTCCGAGAACTGGGAGGTCGAGCCGTCCGCACTCGCCAGTCGCAGCCGCAACACCCCGTACGTCGGTGTGCCGCTCCGCGGTCGAGTGCGCCACACCATGCTGTTCGGCGACGTGGTGGTCGACGGCGGAAAGGCGACCCGCTGATGGCGGCAGCACCGATTCGTGACGGAGCGCTCGTGCTCGCCGATGGGAGCGTCTTCGAGGGCGAGTTGATCGGAGCCGACGCCGCGGTGGCCAGCGGCGAAGTGGTGTTCAACACCGTGCTGTCGGGGTACCAGGAGGTCATCACCGACCCCAGCTACGCCGGCCAGATCATCACGTTCACCGCGGCACACATCGGCAACTACGGCGTCAACGCCGCCGATGCCGAGTCCCGCGGTGCGTTCTGCCGCGGAGTGGTGGTGCGCGACCTCGCCCGCCGTGCGAGCAACCACCGCGCCGAGGGAGACCTCGACAGCTATCTGCGGCGCCTGGGCATACCGGGCATCGCCGGCGTCGACACCCGGCGTCTCACGCGCAGGATCCGGGAGGTCGGGGCCATCCCCGGTGCGTTCGGCTCCGGGGCACTGGAGGCACTCGCCGAGGCGGCGGGAGTGGAACCGGGGACGGACGGGGTCGATCTCGTGGCCCAGGTCACCACACCGGAGAACTACCTGATCGAGCCGACGACGGGCGCGACCCGCGACATCGTGGCGCTCGACTTCGGGATGAAGCGGAACATCGGACGCAACCTCGCCGAGCTGGGTCGGGTCCACGTGATGCGCGCCGACACCTCGATCGAGGAGATCCTCTCCCGCTCGCCCGACGGGGTGTTCCTGTCGAACGGCCCCGGCGACCCCGAGACGGTGCCGTATGCGGTCGAGACCATTCGCCGGCTCGTCGGGAGGGTGCCGGTGTTCGGGATCTGCCTGGGTCACCAGCTGCTCGGTAGGGCGGTGGGGGGCGAGACCGTGAAGCTGCCGTTCGGCCACCACGGAGGAAACCACCCGGTGAAGGACCTGGAGACGGAGCGCATCGAGATCACGAGCCAGAACCACAACTTCGCCGTCAGCGCGGACTCGGTGTCCGGTGTGGCGACCATGACCCACGTCAATCTCAACGACGGTGTGTGCGAGGGGCTGCGGGTCGACGGGGAACGGGCCTTCAGCGTGCAGCATCATCCGGAGGCCAATCCTGGGCCGCACGACAGCCGCTACCTCTTCGAGCGGTTCGCCCGAATGATGGACGGCGGGGGAGGGGAGGCCTGATGCCGCGCCGCGACGACATCGAGTCGATCCTCATCATCGGGTCCGGGCCGAT
Source organism: uncultured Ilumatobacteraceae bacterium (assembly GCA_965601935.1). GTDB lineage: Bacteria > Actinomycetota > Acidimicrobiia > Acidimicrobiales > Ilumatobacteraceae > CBFCWZ01. The sequence continues at coordinate 2,851 of CBFCWZ010000156.1, read as the reverse complement.
CGTGATCGGCCAGGCCTGCGAGTTCGACTACTCGGGCACTCAGGCCTGCCGGGTCCTGCGGGAGGAGGGGTACCGGGTGATCCTCGCCAATTCGAACCCGGCGACGATCATGACCGACCCGGACTTCGCCGATGCGACCTATGTCGAGCCACTCACCTGGGAGGTGCTGGCGGCGATCATCGAGAAGGAGCGACCCGATGCGGTTCTTCCCACACTCGGCGGCCAGACCGGCCTGAACGTGGCGATGGAACTGTTCGAGCGGGGAGTGATCGGTGTGCCCGGCACGCCGGAGATGATCGGTGCCAACGCCGAGGCCATCGCCACCGCCGAGGACCGCCAGCAGTTCAAGGACGCGATGCTCGAGATCGGCCTCGAGGTACCTGTCTCCGGGACGGCGCACACGATGGAGGCGGCCCGCGAAGTGCTCGATCGCATCGGCCTCCCCGTCATCATCCGTCCCGCCTACATCCTCGGCGGCAGGGGCACCGGGATCGCGACCACCGCCGAGGAGTTCGAGGAAGTCGCCTCCAAGGGGCTCGCTGCCAGCCCGATCAGCGAGATCCTCGTCGAGGAGTCGATCGTCGGTTGGAAGGAGTACGAGCTCGAGGTCATGCGTGACCACGCCGACAACTGCGTGATCATCTGCGGCATCGAGAACGTCGATCCGATGGGTGTCCACACGGGTGACTCGATCACGGTCGCCCCGATCCAGACCCTGACCGACGTCGAGTACCAAGAGATGCGCGACGCCGCGTTCGCCTGCATCCGGCGGGTGGGTGTGGAGACGGGCGGTTCCAACGTCCAGTTCGCCACCCATCCGGGGACCGGTCGCCAAGTCGTCATCGAGATGAACCCGCGGGTGTCCCGCTCGTCGGCGCTGGCCTCCAAGGCGACAGGGTTCCCGATCGCCAAGATCGCCGCCAAGCTGGCCGTGGGGTACACGCTCGACGAGATCCCGAACGACATCACCAAGACCGAGACGAGCTCGACGCCCGCCTCCTTCGAGCCGGTGATCGACTACGTCGTCACCAAGATCCCGCGCTGGGCCTTCGAGAAGCTTCCCGGAACCTCTGGCATCCTCGGGACCCAGATGCAGTCCGTGGGCGAGGTCATGGCGATCGGCCGAACCTTCCCGGAGAGCTTCCAGAAGGGCTTCCGTTCGCTCGAGCAGGGCCGCCTCGGATTCAATGCCGACCCGGGCGAGGGCGAGTTCACGGAGATCTCCGACGAGGAGCTCGCCGGGGCGGTCGGTGTCGCCCGACCCCACCGCATGCTGCTGGTGGGGGAGGCGTTGCGTCGTGGCTGGAGCATCGAACGGCTCCACGAGCTCACGGCCATCGACCCGTGGTTCCTCGACCAGATGCTGATGATCGTCGAGGAACGTCATGTGCTGGCCGAGTCGGGTCCGGAGGAGCTGACCCGTCGTGGCTGGCGCCGGGCGAAGCGGCTGGGCTACTCCGACGGGCAGTTGGCCCATCTCTGGGAGACGACCGAGGAACAGGTCCGCGCCGCCCGCCTGGCCGCCGAGGTGCTGCCGACCTACAAGACGGTGGACACCTGTGCGGCCGAGTTCGACGCCGAGACGCCGTACCACTACTCGGCGTACGAGGACGAGAGCGAGGTGCGCGACTCCGACCGCCGGAAGGTGCTGATCCTCGGGTCCGGTCCGAACCGGATCGGTCAGGGCATCGAGTTCGACTACTGCTGCGTCCACGCCTCCTTCGCTCTTCGTGAGGCGGGCTTCGAGACGATCATGCTGAACTGCAACCCGGAGACGGTGTCCACCGACTACGACACGTCGGACCGCCTGTACTTCGAGCCGCTGACCAAGGAAGACGTTCTCAACGTCATCGATGCCGAGAACCCCGAGCAGGTGATCGTCAGCCTCGGTGGGCAGACCCCGCTGAAGCTGGCCGGCGAGATCCCGCGCCACCTCGTGGCCGGCACCAGCCCCGACTCGATCGACGCGGCCGAGGACCGCGAGCGGTGGAACTCGATGTGCCGCGAGCTCTCGATCCCACAGCCTCCCGGCGGAACGGCCATCGACCTCGAGCAGGCGCTCTCGATCACCGACGAGATCGGATTCCCCGTCCTCATGCGGCCGAGCTACGTGCTCGGAGGCCGCGCCATGCAGATCGTGCACGACCGCAATCATCTTGCCCGGGCAATGGAGGAGTTGGCGGGATTCGGCAGCCTCGGTCGCGAGGGCGGGCTCTCCGCCGAGCGGCCGGTCCTGATCGACCGTTTCCTGGCCGACGCCATCGAGGTCGACGTCGACGCCATCCGGGACTGCACCGGCGAGGTACTGATCGGCGGCGTCATGGAACACGTCGAAGAGGCGGGGGTCCACTCCGGTGACTCCGCCTGCGCTCTCCCGCCGCCGACCCTGCCGAGCTGGATCGTCGAGGTCATCGAGTCGTACACGGCGGCGATCGCAAAGCGGCTCGACGTGAAGGGACTCATCAACGTTCAGTTCGCCGTGGCGGGCACGACCGTCTACGTCATCGAGGCCAACCCGCGTGCCAGCCGGACCGTTCCGTTCGTGGCCAAGGCGACCGGTGTGTCGCTGGCCAAGGTGGCGACGCGGGTGATGCTCGGGGCGACGCTCGACGAGCTGCGATCCGACGGGGTGCTGAACCACCCGGTGGGCGGCCACGTCGCGGTGAAGGAGGCGGTGCTGCCCTTCAACCGCTTCCCCGAGGTGGATCCTGCACTCGGGCCCGAGATGCGGTCGACCGGTGAGGTGATGGGAATCGCCGACAGCTTCGGGCGCGCGTTCCAGAAAGCCGAGGTGGCCGCCGGGACCCACCTTCCCTCGTCGGGAACGGTGTTCCTGTCGCTGGCCGACCCC
>CBFCWZ010000155.1:0-8563 GCA_965601935.1 uncultured Ilumatobacteraceae bacterium | reverse complement strand
AACGTCTCCTACGCCCTCGACGGCGACCACGTCGTCGTCTCGGTCACCGAGTCGAGGGCCAAGACGAGGAACCTCCGCCGCGACCCCCGGGCGTCGCTTCATGTCAACGCCGACGACTTCTGGGGGTACGTGGTCCTCGAGGCCGATGTCGAGTTGATGCCGGTGGCCGCCGACCCGGACGACCCGACAGCCGACGCTCTCGTCGAGTACTACCGCACCTTGCGCGGCGAGCACCCGGATTGGGACGACTACCGCCGGGCGATGGTCACCGACGGCCGGCTGCTCCTCATCCTCCACCCGACCCGGGCCTACGGCTTCGTGTCCTGACGGGTCGTGTCGTGATCGAGATCCGACCACCACCACTTCTCAGAGCACAGTCGAGAACACGGCCGGAAAGTACGGCAACCGCGCACAGATCGAGCCGGCCCAGTCGATTCTGGCCGACACCACCCCACAGCCCTACGGTGTCCTCGCCAACCGCAACGACAACGACTCCACCGACGCCCTGAGGCCCACGCCGATTCCGAACGAATCTGCACCCGGAACGACGGTCACACCAACCTGGCTGCATCGCAGCCGTCCCGATCGACGCGGCAGGTCAGTCGCGTTGGGTCCTGCCGTTGAGGAAGTCGATGCTGCGGGCGACGGTGGCGGCGACGAAGCGTTCGAGCTTCGGGGCGGCCAGGAACCGAGCCGTGGCGTCGAGAGGGACCACCGAGCCCGTGGCCAGCGACTCCTGGGTGGCAGCTCGGCTCGTCTTCACGGCGTGGGCGTGGACGATGAAGGCGGTCGTTCCGTCCATCAACGAGTCCCGCTGGAGCGACTGGCCGTACTCGAGCAGGTCCGGCGACACCGGCTCCACCTCGTGGCGCGGTCCCACCTGGGTGTGCCACTCGTGGCGGCCCGTCCACGACGCCTGGAACACGGTGTACAGCGCCAGCCGGACGAGATCGGGTGTCGTCCCCTCCCCCGCGTCCACCGTTTGCCGGTGATGCCAACGCGCCGCGTTGGCGTAGGTGAGGCCGTGGGTGATGTCGAGCCAGCCGAAGTCGTCCTCGAAGTCGAACTCGCCGTCGGTGTCGTAGCGCAGCATCCGCTCACCGACCGCCCGCACCACCACGTCGAGCAGCCCATCCACACCGGCTCCGGCGCGCAGTGCGTCGGCTGCCGCGTTCATCGGCGCACGACGATCGGATCCCATCAGCGCGTCGTACAGCGTCCCGTCGTCCTCCCACCCGTCGACCGGGTCGATCGCGCCAAGAGCGCCGAGGTCCTCGCCGGCCATCTCCTTCAGGAAGGGCCTCATGTACGGCAACTTGTCCTCACGCGTTCCGTACACGAGGGTGGGAACGAGGTACGGCAGCACCGTCGAGGCCCGCTCCCATCCGATCATGTCGAGCAGTTCGAACGCCTTCTGCGAGTAGATCGCCCCGTGCCCGTACGAGAGGTGATGATCCGACACGACCCCGGTGAACCACGGCTGCAGGTCGGCCGCCGTGTCACCCCGCTCGATCGCCGCCAGGACCATCGCCTGTGCAGCCGTCGTGTCCTCTCCGTCGACCACCGCCCGGAACGCGGCCTCACCGACCTCGCCCGACCTCGCCGGGCCCGGGAGATCCTGCACCGGCCGGAAGCGTTCCGACTCGGCGATTCCCATGATCCCTTGCACGATCGGCAGTGCCCGCTGGTCGCCTTCGTAGAGGTCGACCATCGACAGGCAGTCGGTCGCCGATGCCACCGAATGCCCCCATCCGAACTCGGCCCGGGGTGCACCGTGGGCGACTGCCTCCCAGATCAGCTCGCCGGGGTTGGCGCTCGCCTTCAGCAGACGCACCACGTCGCGCGCCACTTGCCCGCGGTACTCCCTGGCGATGCCCGAACGCAGGCTCTCCATCAGCTGTGGGCGCAGTGCTGCGGGGTCGGGCCGCGTCAGCTCGATCGAGATCCCGCCGTCGTCGGCCACACTGACCTCGTGGACCCGCACCGCCTCCTGGCCCAGGACGCATGTGCCATCGGTGACCCGGAACTTCCAGTTGTGCCACTCGCAGGTGACGAGGTCGCCGTCGAGATCGCCCTGGGTCAGCCCGTACCCCTCGTGCGGGCAGGCGTGGTCGATGGCGTGGACACCGGTGCTCGTGTGGACGAGGCACACGCGGTGGCCATCGACCTTGACCATCTTCATGGAGCCTTCGGGGAGATCGTCGAGATGGGCCACCGGGCCCTGGAAAGTTGCCGTCATGTGCGGAGACGGTAAGACTTCAAGGATGGTTGAAGTCAAGGGGCGGATGCGATGAGCACGACGTTCACCATCGGAGAAGTCGCCCAGCGGGCCGGGGTGGCGAGGTCGGCCCTCCGCTTCTACGAGGAACACGGCCTCCTCACGAGCGACCGCAATGCTGCCGGACACCGCCGCTACCAGCCCGACGCGCTCCGCCGGATCAGCTTCATCCGGGTGGCCCAGCGCGTGGGGCTCACCCTCGCCGAGATCCGCGACGCGTTGGCCGCACTCCCCGACAGCCGTACTCCGACGCGCGCCGACTGGAAGAAGCTGGCCCGCGCCTGGCAGCCGATGCTCGACGAGCGCATCGCCCTCCTCCAACTGATGCGCCAGCGCCTCGACGGGTGCATCGGATGCGGGTGCCTGAGCCTCGACAGTTGTGCGCTGTACAACCCCACCGACATCGCCGGCGAACTCGGCTCGGGCCCGCGCTACCTCCTCGGCGACGACCCGCCCGAGCCCACCAGCGGCACCTGAGCGGGCTCCGCACCGGCACCGGTCGTGGCCTCGCACCGGGCGATCTGGGCCAGCCGGATGCCGCGGTCGTCGATGATCCACGCGAGGCCGGGGCGCGAGGCGACCAGTTGTCGGCGGGGCAGCGCGACGCCGAAGAGCTCACCGTCGACCACTCCCCGGCCCGTGAGGACGACACCTCGACCCCCGGCGGCGATCGACCGCGCCCAGTGCCCGTACGAGGACCGCACGACGTCCCCGGAGGCGCCCGCACACACGGTGACCCTGCCGTCGTCGAGGACCCGGCGGAGGTCCTCGTCGCCCTCGACACGGTGGGCCTCGTCGACGATCACGAGTCGGGGAGCGTCGACCGCATGTGACATGCACCCCTCTCCCCACCGGGCCACGGCATCGGGGCCGTGGACCTCCACCCAGGCCGCGGCGATCGCGGCGAGGGTCGTCGAAACGCCACGACGCGCCCCGCCGAGCACCAACAGGTTCTCTCCCTGCGGAAGCTCGATGGTGGCGATCCCCAGATCGTCGGCGTCGAGCCCGACCGCGAAGGCTTCAGGTCGGGAGAAGCCATCCACCCTGGAACGGGCGATGTCGGCCGGCAAGGCCGAGATCGCAGTCACGGCATCGGGGTCGGAACGGGTCGGAAGTGAGGCGACACCGGGTGCGCCCCGCACGACCTGGGCCTCACGTCCGCGGTGGTCGCCGCCGGCGACCCACAGCCTCCCGGGGCGTCCCGCTGTGGCCGTCCGCGGTCGACCCGGCACCAGGGCTGCCGCGGTGTCGTCGCAACTCTCGAACACCCACCGCGTCGCGACCGGATAGGTGGCGCCACACAGCACCGACCCGTGGTCGGCGAGCAGGGCGACGACCCCGACCGCGGGGCCGTCGCGCAGAACGGTGTCGAACTCCGATGCGATGTGGGCCCGTTCGGGGTCGGCGAGACAGGCGCGGAGGGCCGACAGCCCGTCGACCGCGACGACCGTCATCGGGCCGCCACAGCCGGGCTCGGCGCGCCGCCGGGCGATCTCCTCGGCGAGACGGGCCACCGCCCGCGCCAGCCGCTCGGTCTCGTGGGGACGGACGACCCCGGCGCAGTGCGCCAGCCCGGCGAGGGCGTCGAGCCGGTCGTCACCGACCGCGTCGATCACCACCAGCTCCAGATCGGCAGGTCGCCGCTCACCACACGCCGCCGCGGCGGTCGCGATCAGCGTCGACGTGAGCCCCGCCCCGACCGAACCGATCAGGCCGAGCGAACCGGAACCGGGCTCCCAGCGGAGCAGGTGCCGGCACTGTGCGGCGGGGTCATCCACCAAACCGACCGATTCGATCGGGGCGCCCGTCGCTGCCGCGGTGACGTCCTCCGGGGCGAGCGGGTGCGGCAACGGGTCCAGGAAGGGCCGATGGGGCCGTGCCGTGCCGGCTGCCTCTGCGGCCGCGGCGACGACCGCCACCCATTCCGACACGGCGGTGGCGTCGTCTGCGTCCGTCGGCCCGACCGGGTCGACCATGAGCCGGCCAGGGCGAGACGTCGCCCCCGACACCTGCGCCGACTGGGCGATGACGAGGTCGCCACCCGACCGGCGCAGGGCGAGACGTCCCGGTCGATCGCGCGGAAACCCGACCGGAGAGGAGTCGTCGACCACATCGCGGGCGTCGGCAGCGCTGTTCACCCTCAGTGCGAGACGCAGGTCGGTGTTCGCCCGGACGTCCTCACTCACGACGCCGGCGGGGCGCTGCGTGGCCAGCACGAGATGGACCCCGAGACTCCGCCCGCGCTGGGCGATCGCCACGAGCGAGCCGAGCACGTCGGGCACGTCGGCGGCGAGACCGGCGAATTCGTCGACCACGATCACCAGCCGCGGCACCACGTCGAGTTCGGGCGACGTGGATCGGAGACTCCGGTAGGTCTCGAAGTCGACGGCACCCACTCGTCGGAGGAGTTCCTCGCGCCGACGGATCTCAGCATCCAGGCCGACGAGGGCCCGTCGGGCGGCGCCCGCCTCGAGGTCGGTGAGTACCCCGGCAACGTGGGGCAGGCCGGCGCAGGCGTCGAACGTGGCCCCTCCCTTGTAGTCGGCGAGGACGAACGCGATGTCGTCGGGGGACACGTGGGTGGCGAGGCCCAGCACGAGTGCCTGGAGCACCACGCTCTTTCCCGACCCGGTGGTTCCGGCGACCAGCGCGTGCGGTCCGTCAGCCACGAGATCCACGTCGATCGGCCCGTGGCTCCCCACTGCGATCGTCGTTCTCGGCGCGCCGTCGGTCGAGGCCCACCGGCGCCTCACTGCGGCGGGGGTGACCGGGCCGATGAGGTCGGCCAGCTCCACCTCTCGCGGCAACCCACCCGTGCCGGCTCCGTCAGCTGCTTCGACGAGAGGAGCCAGCCGCCGCGACACACGGTCCGCGACACGTTCGGACACCGCAGTGACGCGCACCGTGGTCCCCGCATCGGACTCGTTCAACGCAACCACCGTCGCCCGTCCGGTGGCCCCCACCTCGATGAGCTGATCGCATCCCTCCGGGATCGGTTCGTCCGGCGCCAGCCACAGGACCGTCACGCCTCCGCGATTCGTGGACGAGATGTCGACGACCCGGTCGGTGATCCGGAGAACCGGCGCGTCGGGCTGGTCGGTGTGTGGCAGCCAGTCGATCCATCCCCATCGGAGACCGGGCGCAACCTCGACACGGAGTGAGCTCGGGCCGTGCTGCGTCACCGCCTGGAGGACCACCGATCGGAGCAGCGCAGCGGTCGCGTCTCCGGGGCCGCGGACCGCCGTGGCACCATCCGGCGACAGCCACACGGGCACGGTCACGTCGGTGGCATCGGATGCGGATTCGATGTCGGCCCGCAGGTCCGGACCCGCCTCCCCGTCGATCGGGAGTGGAAGAGTGATGGCCCCCCACCCGACGGTCACGGTGATCCCGCGGGCGGGATCGACCGTTCGCTGCCAGACAGTCCTGCCATGGACGGCCGCTTCGGTGAGCCACTCGGTCGCGGAAGGGTGATCGGCGCGGTGCCGGACGAGCGCCACGCCACGAGCCCGAGCGAGCGACTGCCGGAACGCAGTCCGGTCGGAGTCGCACCGCGACCGCTCCCGAGCGGCCCGGCGTCGTGAGCCGACCCAACCGGCGGCCCAGGTGGCGAACGAGGCGACGGCGCCGACCATGGCGAAGGCAGCGAAGAGGACGTTGCCGAGCAGCACACCGATGAGGAGCGAACCGGCGATGCCGGCGCAGCCGCCGAGGAGAGCGGTCGCGGAGGGGGGACGATGGGTGACTGGAGGATCCGGCACGCGGACCGTTGCCGGCCCCGGAAGCGACGGGCGGGCACGACGACGGACACCACGGCGCCATGGGTCGCCGGTGACGGGTTCCGTGGTGCGCCGTTCCCGGGGCGAGAGCGGGCGGATCTCGATCCGGCTCGACCCGACCTCGAGCGGGACGCCTGGCGACAGCTCCGCGCGCGCGGGCGACGGGATGCCGGCGCGTCGGGCCGGGACCGCCCCGGACAACTGGACGAACGCCACCTCTCCTTCCGCGGTCACTTCGAGGACACCGGCGGAGCGGCCGAGGAACGGGTCGTCGACGGGGATGGCGGCGTCGGGCGCGCGTCCGACGAGATGGCGGCCGGCCGGCAGCCGACGCCACGGCGAGCACGCCGGCCCGGCGGTGACGGCGACTTCGACGACATCCTGCGCCTCGTCTTCCGGCCTGCCGACACGCGTTCCGATCGTCGTCCCGGGACCGAGACCCTCGACGTCGGCCAGGAGCCGGTGCGGTGGTTGGTGACGTCCGTCGGCGGTGAGGACGAACGGGTCGATGCCGAGCGCCCGTGCGAGGTCGGCCACCATGTCGGTCGGTCCCGAGGGGTGGACCCGACGCCGCCGACCACACGGGCCGACCACGTCGAAGGGCAGTGTCCCGGCGGCGCAGGTTGGTGTTGGTTCGATGACGGAGGCTGTCTCCATGTCCCCCAGTGGGCGACCGGATCGGGAAAGGGGAAAGCGAGCGCCGAGATCCCTCCGCGACCCCTCTGAACTGGGGCGGTGAACCTCACCGGCCACTTTCACCGCGATGAGTCGGGTGCGGTGACCGGACCGGTGAGTGGCCCGGAGAGTGAGATCCGGACACTGCCCCACCATGACTCGGACCAGCAATCCCCACCGCCTCACCAGCCGCCTCGACGCCGAATGGGAGCGTCTCCGCCGACAGCCGTCGAGCGTGTCTGTCGCCCGGAGCTGGCAGCTCCCTGTGCCGTGGGTGATCCGCGATCTCCAGGACGTGTTCGAGGCCACCCACTCCGTGCACCCGTGTGCCGACGAGGTCGCCGCCGGGCTCGTCGCCGCCGCGCGCCACGACCAACTGGCGGGCCGGATCCTGCTCCAGCGAATGCTCGGTGGGATCGTCCTCGGTGCGCCCCGCTACCGCAGCTTCCGCGACGACTGCGACCCGGTCGAGATCGCCCTCGGGGCGGCCTGGGAGGCGATCCGCGACTTCGACGTCGAGGAACGGCCTGGTGGTGTGATGGCCCGTCTCGTGGGCGACACCCTCTACCGAGCCTTCCGCGGGCCGCTGCGCAAACGGGGGTCGGCCGAACAGGCCTGGTCACCGATGCGCCTCGTCGAGACCACACTCACCGAGATCCACGAGGGCTCCAGCCCGCTCGAAGAACTGGCCCGCGTCGTGAGACTGGCGGACGATGCCGGGGTGCCGGCCGACGACCTCCAGTTGGTGCGCGATCTCGCAGGGGTCGACTCGCCACGCACCCTCGCAGAACAGAAGGGGGTCACCGTGCGAACGGTCCGCAACCGCCGTGACCGTGCCGTCGCGCGGATTCGTGCGGCGGTCGTGGCGGCCTGAGGCGCTATGGCTGTTGGGTGAACTTCGGCCTGCGCTTCTCGAGGAAGGCGGCGAACCCTTCCTGGGCATCGTCGACCATGGCCGCCGACGACATGAGTTCGATCGCATAGTCGTAGGCCTTGCCCTGATCGAGGTCGACCTGGGCGTAGAACCCGCGCTTGCCGAGCGACTTCGACAGCGCACTCCCGCGCGACACACGCCGGGCCAGATCGGCGACCGCCTCGTCGAGTTCGTCGTCGGACACCACCCTGTTCACGAGCCCCCAGTCGGCTGCGGTGTGGGCGTCGACGGCATCGCCGGTGAGCGCCATCTCGAGTGCCCGCTTGCGCCCGATGTTGCGCGCCACCGCGACGAGTGGCGTGTGGCAGAAGAGGCCGCCCTTGCCGCCGGGGAGGGCGAATCCCGACGACTCTGCGGCGATCGCCAGGTCGCAGGTGGCGACGAGCTGGCAGCCCGCGGCGGTCGCAAGGGCGTGGACCCGGGCGATCACCGGCTGCGGAATCGCCTGCACGGTGTCCATCATCGCGGTGCACACCTCGAACAGCGAACGGGCTTCGCTGAGTGAGGCGCCCGCCATGTCACCGAAGTTGTGCCCGGCGGAGAACACGGGTCCGTTCGCCGCCAGGACGACGGCACGCGCATCGGACTCCCCGGCTTCCCGGAACGCCGCGGTCAGCTCACGCATCACGTCGAGCGCGAGCGCGTTGCGCTTCTCGGGGCGGTCGAGCGTGATCGTGATCACGTCCCCCTCCCGCGCCACCTGCAGATACTCGAACTCGGTCGGCTCTCCCATCCCCCGAGTCTCGCGTACCGCTCCCGTCCTTGTTCTGGTCGAGGAATGCGTGGACCGGTCCGCACGCTTCTCGACCAGAACGAAGAACGGAGACCGTCAGGGGGTGGGGAGGGCGGTGTCGACGAGTTGGTCGACCAGTTCGGGTGGGAAGGGGTCGGGCGTCA
>CBFCWZ010000154.1:0-8682 GCA_965601935.1 uncultured Ilumatobacteraceae bacterium | reverse complement strand
ACACTCACCCTACGGGAGAAGGGGGGTTTAAGCCCCCCGCGTCTGCCAGTTTCGCCACCCGGGCTCGTTGCCGACAGTAGGGCACCCAACGGGTGCTTCGGGGGTGCATCGTGCCTGGCTCCAGGTGACGTACCCCGTGACCATGGGGTACGGTCGACGGCCGGTGAGCGACGAGAAGGAGTTGGGGCGGGTTCGCGGGTTCCTCTCGGGCATCTCCGTCGCCACCCGCATCGCCTCGGCGGTCATCGTGGTGAGCCTGTTGTCGCTGACCGTCGCCACCGTGATCGGTCTCAACACCGGACGCGATCTCGGCGGGGAACTGTTCGATGATCAGATCGATGCCATCCGGTCCGCGGGGAACGGCGACGCCACTGCGTACCTCAACTCGCTCGCACTCACCGCCGAGTCCTTGGCGGCCAGCCCGCAGGCATCAGGGTCCATCGAGGCGTTCAGCTCAGCACTCGAGGACATCGGGCCGAACGACCTCGGCAACAGGGAGAAGGTACTCACCTCGCTGGCCGAGGAGTACCAGGAGCTCTATCTCGACACACTCGGCGAGGCCGGCAGGACCATCGACGTCCGCGACGTCTTGAACGAGGGGAATGCCGACGCCCTCTACCTGCAGAGCAACTACTCCGTCGACTTCGAGCCCCTGAGCAGCGCCGGCTCGGTCGACGATGCCCGCGACGGCAGCGAGTGGTCCGACGTCCACCGACGGGTCCATCCGACCTACCGCCGCATCGTCAACAGCCTGAATCTGTCCGATGCACTGCTGGTCGACACCGACACGGACCAGATCGTCTACACGGTGAACAAGCGGGCCGACCTCGGCGCCAGCACCGACGTCGGCCCGATCAGCGGCACCATCGTGGCCACCCTCGTCGACCGGGTGAAGGACGACCCCGACGGCGGGGTGCAGGCTGCCGACTTCCGCCGCTACGACCCGGCCCTGCTCACCCCCGTCGCCGGCGTTGCGGCACCCGTCCTCGACGACGGCACCTTGGTCGGCGCCCTGATCTTCCTCTTCGACAGCACCGAACTGACCCGCATCCTCACCAACGACGGCGACTTCGAGAACGGCCAGTTCCCCGAGGGCGGCGACATCTACCTGCTCGGCACCGACTCCACGACCCGGAGCGAACCACGCGGCTACCTGGAGTCGCCGACCGAGTTCCTCGATGCGGCGGCCGAAAAGGGCCAGCTCAACGACACCGACCGCCAACTGATCGAGCTGTCCGGAACCACCGTGCTGTCGCTCTCCGCCGCCGACTCCACGGCGACCGCCGCCGACGACATGGAGGTCGACGCCGAGAGCCGATTGTCGATCGACGGACGGTCGGTGTTCAGCTCGGTCGAGCGGCTCGACTACGAGGGCTTCCCGATGTACGTCGTGGCGGAGGTCGACCAGGAGAATGCCGAGCAGTCGCTCGAGGAGTTCCAGAACCTCCTCATCGTGGGCGTCGCCATCTTCATGGTGATCCTCGCCTTCGTGGCAGTGGCATGGTCGATTTCCATCATGCGCCCGGTTCGCTCGTTGAGCGACCGGCTCGCCGTCGGGGCCACTCACCGGGAGGACCCGATCGACGTGCCGGAGCGGAGCCCCATCGAGTTCCACCGTCTCGCGGCCCGCTTCGAGGCAATGGCGCTCACCCTCCGCCGTCAGCATGCACAACTGCGCGAGGTGAGGACCGAGCGACTTGCGCTGATGAAGCGGATGCTGCCGAGCTCGGTCGCCGATCGCCTCGCCGCTGGTGACCCGCTGTCGCTCGATGAAGCCCCGGACGCGTCGGTGGCGGTGCTCGCCTTCACCGGCCTGTCGGCGATCGGCCACGACACCCACCCCGAGATCACCGGGGAGCGGCGGGCCGATCTGGAGGAGTTCCTGGGCGAACTCGACGCGCTGGCCCGCCAGCACGGTCTCGAGCCGATCAAGGTCATCGGCGACGAGTACTACGCAGCTGTCGGCCACGATCGCCCCTACATCGATCACGCCCCGCGAGCGGTGGCGTTCGTCATCGATGCGTTCGACCTCCTCGCTGCCGGTCCGATGACACACCTCCACGACCTGCGGCTCAGCGCCGGAGTCGCCAGCGGTCCGGTGGCGGTCGGCCTCACCGGCGCGAACGGTCTGGTCTACGACGTCTGGGGGGTCACGGTGAAACGGGCCGATCAACTCGCCCGGCGGGCCGGGTCCAGCCGGCTGCTGGTGGCCGAGGACACCGCCACCAAGCTGCCCGACTCGATGCCCGTCGAACCGGCGGGCGAGGTCACCGGTCAGCTCTCGTTCCTGGTGAGTCCCGAGATGGCAGGAGAGCGGTGATGCCCGACCTCGACAGCTCCGCCGCCTGGGCCCTGGTCGTCATCCTGTTGGTCCCGGTCCTCATCATCGTGGCCGCCGAGGTCGACGAGCGGTTGCGCCAGCGCGAATCGACGATGCGACCGGCGGTCGAGGTGATCCGCAACTGGGGCCTCCCGTTCTTTGCCCTGTGGGCGGTCCTCGTGCCGGTGCTGGCGGTCGACAACGAGGGCTTTCTCGTCCGCGCCGCGACGTCCGGCTTCATTCTCGCCGTCGCCGTCGCCGTCCTCCGGGTCACCCGAGCCCTCATCTCGGCGTATCAGGACCGACCGCGCACCGCCGAACAGGGCTCGGTTCCGCAACTGTTGCTGGCCCTGCCGCGTCTCGTCACCATCCTCGTCGTCGGATGGTTGCTCATCGACGGGGTGTGGGGTGTCGACCTCTCCGCTGCGCTCACGGCGCTGGGCGTCACGTCACTGGTCGTCTCGTTCGCCCTGCAGGACACGCTGAGTGGTCTGGCCTCGGGAATGCTCCTGCTGTCCGACCAACCCTTCAGCCCCGGCGACTGGATCACCACGAACGAGCAGGAGGGCGAGGTCGTCGACGTGAGCTGGCGGACCTCCCGCATCCGCACCCGCGACGGCGACATCATCATCGTGCCCAACAGCCAACTGGCGGGCGCCGCCGTGATCAACTACTCGAGCCCCGATCCGCTGCACCGGGTCACCGTGTCGCTACAGGTCGCGTACGTGAACCCGCCGACGTTGGCGATCGGGATGCTGCTCGATGCCGCCAAGGGTGTGGACGGCGTGCTCGACGACCCCGCTCCGTACGTGTTCGTCACCCAGATCGACGATCCGCTCATGGGGTACGACGTCCACATGTGGGTCAAGGACTACGCCGTCGTTCCGCGCGTGAAGAGCGACTTCGGCCGGCTGGTGTGGTACCAGTCGCACCGCCACGGTGTGCCGCTCCCGAGCCCGGCTCAGGATCTCTACCTCTACGACGGTGTCGCCAGCGGTTTGGTGGGGATCCCCACCACCGCCGATCTGCGCGACCGGCTCCAGGCCGCGCCATTGCTGGCGTCACTCGACGATGGCGAGCTGGACGCCCTCGCCTCGCGGTCACGCCAGGACCGATTCGCCGTCGGCGAGCGGGTGCGCGGTCCCGAGTCGACGACCAGGGATCTGATGGTCATCGTGGACGGCACCCTCGACCTGGTCGTTGCCCTCGCCGGCGAGTTCCAGGTGGTCGGACAGTTCCACGCAGGCGAGTCGATCGGAGTGCTCGATCTCGGCGCATCGGAGAGCCATGGTGCCTTCTACCGTGCCGCCTCGGACTGCGAGGCCATCTCGATCGACGTCGAGGCGATCGGGATCGTCGCCAGCCGCAACGAGGAGCTCTCTGCGGCGATGAACCGGCTGGCGGCGATTCGTCGGCGCCGCCTCGAGCGGCTCATCGAACAACGCTCCCTCGAGGCAGCCGTGTCCCAGGAGGAGGTGTCCCCCGAGGTCGCCAGAACACTCCGCTCGGGCCTCGGCATTCCCGACACGGACGGCCGCTCGGACATCGACGACACCGCCACGCCCGCGCCGCGTCCCGGCGACGCACCGAGCGAGGAGCCGGAGTCATGACCGACACCGTCGAGTCCCCTGAATCCACCGAGGTGCCCGCCTCCGAGGCGGACACGCGGTCGGCCCAGGAGCAGGCCGACTCGGCGGTCA
The DNA here is from genome assembly GCA_965601935.1 of uncultured Ilumatobacteraceae bacterium. Lineage (GTDB taxonomy): Bacteria > Actinomycetota > Acidimicrobiia > Acidimicrobiales > Ilumatobacteraceae > CBFCWZ01. The sequence continues at coordinate 4,662 of CBFCWZ010000154.1, read as the reverse complement.
CGGAGTGGGCGGCACAACTCCCGTGGTGGCGTCGCCCGCGACGGATGCGGCGCCAGCTGTCGGTGTCGTTGTCCCTCGTCTCGCTGGTCTCGGTGCTGCTCGTGGGAGGCCTCAACTTCTTCGCCGCCAGCGACCTGCTCCGGGAGGGAACCGAAGACCAGGTGATCGGCGTCGCCGAATCGCGGGCGCGCAGCATCGAGGAGGGAGCCTCCAGGCTCCTGTCCAGGGTCGCTGCGTTGTCCTCTGACCTGGGCGTCGCCGTCGCTCTCTCCGAGTTGATCGAGGGCTACGAGGGGCTGAGCGGCGAATCACTGAGCGACGAGGAGCTCGATGCGCTCGAGGCCTTCTACGAGACCGAGTTCGTGGATCCTCTCGCCGACGTCGACGTGGAGATCACCCCTGCGGAGCTCTTGCCGCAGAGCGATGCCGGGCGTTACCTCCAGTCGACCTACATCGTGGAGGGTGGCGACGACCCCGCCTCCGTCGACGATGCCGGCGACGGCACCGACTACAGCGCCGCGCATGCCGAGTACCACCCGTACCTGCGCGATCTCATCGACACCCTGGGACTCGACGACATCAAGTTCGTCAACGCCGACGCCGACGTCGTCTATTCGGTGGCCAAGCTCTCCGACATCGGCACGAATCTCGTCGATGGGCCCTACGCCAGCAGCGTCCTCGGCGAGACCCTCCTCGACCGCTTGTCACGTGCCCGCGCCGGCGACGCGGTGATGTCCGATTTCGAGATCTATCTCCCGAACCTGGCCCGGCCGACCGGCTTCGCCATGGCGGCCGTTCGTTCCGGAACCGACCTGCTCGGCGCCATGGTGGCCGAGATCCCGATCGACGCGCTCAACTCCATCACCACCGCCGACGGCGCCTGGTCCGAGGTGGGTCTGGACGAGGGCGAGAGCTACCTGGTCGGGTCCGATTCGATCCTGCGGAGCGAGAGCCGGCTCTGGCTGGAGGATCCCGAGGCGTATCTCGACAGAATCGATGACGAGTTGCTCGCCCGTCGCATCGAGTTCCTCGGTTCGCCCGTCGGCATCCAACCGGCCGACACCGAACCGGTCCGGGCCGCCCTCGACGGCGAGATCTTCGACGGCCGGGCCTCCAACTATGTCGGGCAGGACGTGTATTCGTACGCCCGGCTCATCGACGTGGCAGGTGTCAACTGGGTCGTGGTCGCCGACATCCCCTATGACGACGCCCAGTCGCCGCTGTACAGCTATCTCCTTCGCATCGGCATCACCCTCCTGATCCTTCTCCCGTTGGCCGCCCTGATCGGTGTGGTGATGGCGACCCGGGTGACCGAGCCGATCCCGAAGATCCTCGGCGCGGCCCACGACGTCGTGCACGGGGAACGGGATCCGGACCTGCCCGATTTCGGGCGCAACGAACTCGGTGACCTCGCCCGGCGCTTGCGCCGGACCGCCGCCCGCCTCGGCACACAGGAGTCGGACCTGGAGAGCCAGTTCGAAGAGACTCGATCCGTCCTGCTGTCCGCGCTTCCGCCGTCGGCGGTGCGTGACGGCGTGACGCCCAGCACCGACGCCGACCGTCACGACATCGGCACCGCGATCTCGATCGCCATCGACCTGACGGACGAGAACCATCACATCGACGATTCGCTCGGAGACCTCCTGGCAGCTGCTTCCCGGGTCGCCGAGGAACTGGCCGCGGATCGCGGGATCGAGCGGGTGCGGGCAGCCGCCGACCGCTATCTGTTCGTCGCCGGACTCGACCAGGACGACACGGGTGCCGACCGAGCGCTCGACCTGGCCGCCGAGATCGCCCGGCGCACGAAGGCATTCGCGGAGCAGGAGGAAATCGATCTCATCGTGCGTGTCGGGGTGGCGACGGGCGCGATCGAGACAGGGCTCATGTCGCTCGGCAATCTCTCGTACACCGCCTGGGGCGACCCGATCCGCAATGCGATGGTGATCGGTTCGCTCGCCACGGACGTGGTGGTCGGCGTCGACGAGAGCACGGTGCGGGCCGCCGACGCCGGCCGGTGGACGTTCGCCGAGGCCCCCGAGGTGGTCGGGTTCGACGAACAGCCGCTCACCATGTTCGCTCTCGACGACATCGAACCCGCCGACTGACCGGGCGTACGGCGGTCAGCGTACCGACGGGGCCACCCGGCGGCCGAGAGGGCATCGGAGCTCGCATCGACCGTCGCCGAGGAGAGCCGTCAGGCTGCTCCGGCAACACGCGAGGTGCCGCCGGCGGCGGTGAAGCCGAGCGCCTCCCACAGCTCGGCGCGGGTCAGGTCGGCCTGGGGAGGAGTGAGCCGGTTCGTGACAACGACTCCCTCGATCATGTCGGAGAGGACGGCCACCACGGGCCGCCCCCGCAGGCGCACCGACACGACGGACCCGCCCTCGCGCCTCCGGATGGTGCGGCTGGAGCCGACGATGCCGGGCGGACTGCGGAAGCTGGGCGCATCGAGACCGACCCGTCGCGCCGCCCTGGTGAGCGTGCGCGCCGCCTGGCTGAACTCGACGGTGCCGACAACTTCCATGGCTTCATCATGAACGGTGGGTGTGACACCCGAACCGGGCTCGCTCGGGGCCGGGCCCGATTCGGGAGGGGGCACGTGTGGTGCGGAGATCAGAGGTACGGTGGAGTCACGACGCGGGACAGGAGGGGTCCGATGTCACGTCCGATCTGCTTCATGGTCATGCCGTTCGGCAGAAAGCCGACCGGGTTCGGCCCCGACGGCCCTGGCCCCGTCGAGGTCGACTTCGACGCTCTCTGGGAGAAGGCGTTCGCCCCGGTCATCAGAAACCACGGGTACGAGCCAGTCCGCGCCGACCAGGACGTGGGCGCCCTCATCGTGGTCGAGATGATCCGCCGACTCGCCCTCTCCGACCTGGTGGTGGCCGATATCACGATTCCGAACGCCAACGTCTACTACGAGATCGGGGTCCGTCACGCCGCCAGGCCCGACAGTTGTGTCCTGATCGCCGCGGAGTGGGCCAGCCCCCTGTTCGACATCAACCAGATGCCGCGGCTCGGCTACTCCCTCGGCGACAGCGACGTCAGCGACGCCGCGGCGGCCACCATCACCGCACAGATCGAGGGCCAGATCGAGAACTTGCGCGACGGCGCGTCGCCGGTCTACCAGGCGGTCCCCGGTTTCCCCGACGACATCGACGAGCATCGGGTCGACGCCTTCAAGGCCGAGATGCTGGCGATGAACAGCCTGCTCGCCCGGTTCCAGTCGGTACGCGAGGAGTGGGACAAGGACGACGCTCGGGCCGCCGCCCTCGAACTGCGCGACGAGTTGGCCGCCCACGAGGCGATCAACGACGGCGTGGCGATCGAGATGATGTACCTCCTACGCGACCGCGCGGACTGGACCGACATGCTCGAATGGATCGATGCGCTCCCCGAGCGGCTGCGCACCCGCGACGGTGTACAGGAGCAGCGCATGCTGGCGATCGCGAAGAACGGCGACCACAGGACCGCCATCGCCGAACTCAAGCAGCTCGTCATGACGACCGGTGACAGCTCCGAGCGACAGGGGCTGATCGGTGGCCGCTACAAGAAGCTGTGGAACGAGGCCCTCACCGAGGAGAAGGTCAACCGGGGCAAGGCAGCGGGTCACCTGGAGAACGCGATCAAACACTATGAGGCAGGAATGCGTCTCGACCTGAACGACTACTACTCCCCCTCCAACCTGCCTCGCCTCTACCGGGCCCGCGGCAAGGACGGCGATGCCGACCGGGCGAGGGGCGCTGCGGCGGTCGCACTCACGGGTTGCGAGCGGGCCAAGCTCCTCGACCCGAGCGACGAGTGGATCAACCCGACCCTGCTGGGGGCTGCGTTCGACGCCCAGAACGTGGCGCGGGTGACGGAACTGGCCGACGAGGTGCTGATGGGGAACCCCGACGACTGGAAGCTGGAAACCACCGTCGGCGACCTCCGGCTGAGCGCCGCCCAGGCCGAGGACCCCGAGATCCGCGCTCAGCTCACCGCAGCATTCAACGAGCTGAACGAGCAACTCCCCGACGGTCTCCGCAGTGCCCCGCTCGAACCGCCCTCGGTCTGAGGTTCAGGAGCCGCCGAGGTAGAGGATCAGGAGGGCGTTGCCGATTCCTGGAACCGGTGGGGCGTCGTCGAAGAGGGCGACGGAGCGATTCTTCATCCCGATGTCGGTGCCCAGCGGGCCCGTCATCGATCGTCGAGATCTCGCCCGAGGTAGGGCAGCAGTTGAACGCCGCTGATGTCCCCGTCGACGTCGGGTGCCGTTTCGAGCAACGCGATGAGTGCGCCGGGCATTCCGATCTCGTCGGCGATCCGCAGCGCCTCGCGGTCGAGCCCTTCGACGTGGTAGATCCGCGTGTCGTCGACCAGTTCGCTGCCGTCGGTGGCGAGCACGTCGCCGTAGCCGAGGTCCCGCAGTTCGGCGCTCACCTGGCCGGCCAGCCCGGCGATGCCCGCTGCATTTGCGACCACGACGAACAGATCCTCCTGCCCGACCAGCGGCACCTCGGTCGTGGTGGGGGCCGCCGTCGTCGTGGTCTCGGGCGGATCGGTGGGCGGAGGTTCCGTTGCGGGGGCCACCGGTTCGGTGGCTGGGGGATCGGTCTCGGGCGGATTCGTGGTGGGGGCCGCCGTCGTCGTGGTCTCGGGCGGATCGGTGGTCGTAGGGGC
>CBFCWZ010000153.1:0-8710 GCA_965601935.1 uncultured Ilumatobacteraceae bacterium | reverse complement strand
GCCGAGACAGATGTTCCGGTGGAGACCGATGCGCCCGCCGAGTCGGAGCCGGTGGAGACCGATGCGCCCGCCGAGACAGATGTTCCGGTGGAGACAGATGCTCCGGTGGAGACCGAGGCCCCCGTCGACGACGGCTCCGTCGTGTCGGCCTTCGCGGGCGAGGAGTGGTTCCTCGGTGAGGTGCCGGCATCGGCCACCCCTGCCGACGACTCCTTGGAGCCGATCAAGCTCGGACTGATCAACCAGGAGAACACACCGATCGGGTCCTTCCCCGAGGTGCGCGCCGCGGCCGAGGCAGCCGCAGCATGGGTCAATGCCGAACTGGGCGGTGTCGACGGCCATCCGGTCGAGATCCACACCTGCATCACTCCGTTCGACGTGGAACAGTCGCAGTCCTGTGCTCTCGAACTCGTCGACAAGGGCGTGGTCGCCCTCGTCGGTGCCGTCGACATCTTGAGCAATGGGGCCTATCCCGTCATCGAGCAGAACGGGCTCGCAGTCATCGGCGGGATCCCGACCAACATGGTCGAGCAGAAGAGCTCCAACGCCTTCTTCTTCTCCGGCGCGACGGCCGGCACGGTCGCCGGGTTCATGGCCCACGCGGCCGAGAACGGCAGGACGAAGGTCGCTCTCGCCTACGGCGAGGATGTCGAGTCGTTCAAGGTGGGCGCGGTCGACTACGGCGCGGCGGTCGGGGAGTCCCTCGGCCTCGAGGTCGAGCTGATCCCGTTCTCCCTCTTCGCCACCGACTATCTCCCCGTGCTGACCAAGGCCCAGGAGGTCGGCGCCGATGCCGTCATCGTGCTCGCTGCCGACGCGGCCTGCGTTCCGGTGGCCCAGACGTTCGTCGACCTGGGCATCGAGGGCCAGCTCTACATGAGCGGGGGCTGCGCGGCGGAGGAGATCTTCGATGCCGCCGGTGAGGCGATGGTCGGGGTGCTGTTCAACTCCGAGGGTCCGTTGGAACCCGGCGACGTCGAAGGCGAGATCTTCTACGCCGTTCTCGACGAGTACGCCACCGAGCCGGCGCTCGGTGCCGGAACCGTCGGCTTCCGCGGCTTCATGAACCTGTACTCGCTCCTGCTCGACGCCGGCCCCGAGAACGCCGACTCCGCGACCCTGATGGAGCTGGCTCGGGCAGCCGTGGACCGCCCCTCGTTCTGGGGGCACTCGTACACGTGTGACGGCAACCAGGTCCCCGGACTCCCGGCGCTGTGCGCTCCACAGCAGGTTCTGTTCACTCTGCCCGCGGTGGGTGAGGATCTCGAGGGCGTGACCGACTGGATCCCGACCGACGAGCTCCTCGTCGCCGCCCTCGGGTGACCAGCCACCTCACATTCCTACTCCTCGGTCTCGGCGCCGGAGCGGCGATCGCCGCGCTCGGCCTCGGAATCGTCATCACCCACCGTGCGTCGGGGATCATCAACTTCGCCCACGCGTCGATCGGTACGTTCATCGCGCTCAGCTACTACGAGTTCCGCGCCACCGGCGACCTGGTGCTCCCGATCCTCGGTCTTCCCGACCGGGTCCATCTGCTCGACCGGCCGACGACCGCAACAGCGCTCATCGTCGCCCTGTCGTACTCGGTGCTGATCGGGATCGTCCTCTACTGGTTGATCTTCCGGACGCTCCGCGGAGCATCGCCCCTCGCCGGCTTGGCCGCGTCGCTCGGTCTGATGTTGTACTTCATCACCCTGGGCGGTCTCCGGTTCGCCAACCAGGGGGCGACGGCACTGGTGATCGAGGGGCCGCTTCCCGACGATCTCGTCACCATCGGCGGCGTCATCGCGCCGGCCGACCGGTACTGGCTCGCAGCCATCGTGGTCGTGGCCGCCATCGTCCTGTGGGCCGGCTACAGGTTCACCAGGCTCGGGCTGGCGACGCGAGCGGTGGCCGAGGACCACGTCGCGGCCTCCCTCCTGGGGATCTCGCCGCACCCGGTCGGGATGGGGAACTGGGCGATCGCGACGGTGTTCGCCGGCGGGGCGCTGATCCTGGCGGCACCGATCATCCGGCTCGACCCCACCACGAGCAGCCTGCTCATCATTCCCGCCCTGGCAGCTGCGCTGCCCGGCCGATTCGATCGTCTCGGCCTGACGGTCGCGTTCGGACTCGGGATCGGGATGCTCCAGAGCGAGATCCTCAACCTGCAGACCGATTGGACCTGGCTCCCCGACGTGGGCCTCCAGCAGGGGATCCCGTTCCTCGTCATCCTCGTCACGCTCCTGGTGCGCGGCGACGCGCTCCCGGGACGAGCTGCGGCAACCGAGCCGCACCTTCCCGCACCCGTCGACCACAAGTGGTCGATCCAGGTGTTCGTGGCCGTCGGCGTGTTCTCGGTGCTCGCCCTCCTCTTTCTCGACGGGTCGTGGCGTCTCGGCGTGATCGTGTCGTCGATCACGGCCGTGATGGCGCTCTCCGTCGTCGTGCTCACCGGCTTCGTCGGACAGATCTCCCTCGCCACGTATGCGTTGGCCGGGCTCGCCGCGTTCGCAATGGTGCGTTTCAGCGAGGATCTGGGCCTGCGGTTCCCGGTTGCGCCGATTCTGGGGGCGCTCGTCGCGGTGGGGGTCGGGTGCATCGCCGGCTTCGCGGCCCTGCGCACGCGCGGGATGACGCTCGCGATCGCCACCCTCGCTGCGGCCGTGGCCATCGAGGAACTGCTGTTCCGGTGGAGTTGGTTCACCGGCGGGTTCGACGGCGCCGTGGTCGACCCCCCGTCGATCTTCGGGTTCGACCTGCGGATCTCGGCGCCCGGTGGGGACTTCCCGCGCCCGGCGTTCGGGATCCTCGTGGCGGTCGTGTTGCTCCTTCTGGGTGTCGGAGTGGTGATGCTCCGGCGGGCGAACACGGGCAAGCGCTGGTTGGCGCTCCGCGCCAACGAACGTGCGGCGGCGGCCTCGGGCATGTACGTCGCCCGGGTGAAGTTGGAGGCCTTCGCGGTCGCCAGCTTCCTGGCGGGGATCGGTGGGACACTCTTGGCCTACCGGCGCGAACTGGTCACCACGAGTTCGTTCGGTGTGATCGACTCGATCGTGGTGCTGGCGATCACCTACGTCGCCGGGGTGGCCACGCCGCTCGGTGCACTGCTGGCTGGCGTCTTCGCGGCGGGCGGGTTGCTCACCGTGGGGATGGAGGAACTCAGCCCGGGCTCGACGGATGTGCAGATGGCCGTCAACGGCATCATGCTGATCGTGGTGGCGATTCGCTTCCCGAGCGGTGTCCTCGGCGCCCAGCGCCGCACCTGATCAGCCCAACCCACTCCTCCTCGGCTGCGTCGAAACGCCGTGGCGCACTGGCGATCCCGGCGGGCGGATCTCGTTCAGAACCCCAGGAATCGGCGCGCGCGTGTCCGATTCGGCGAGACTCGTTCGTCAATGGGGTGTCAGCACGGCGCTGACCTCGCCGTGGGGCGGGATCGACAAGGAGAACATCCATGAACCAGTACCTGCTCGCCACCTACGGCTCTCCCGGCGGAGGGTCGAGTGCGCCGCCGTCACCGGAAGAGATGCAGCAACGGATGCAGGGGATCATCGCCCTCGAGGAGGAGATGGACCAGTCGGGCACGTTCGTGTTCGGCGGGCACCTCCACGGCCCCGATGCGACGACGGTGGTCCAGCCGGGTGAGAGCGGCCCGATGTTGACCGACGGACCGTTCGTGGAGTCGAAGGAGCACCTGGCCGGCTTCTACATCATCAACGCCACCGATCTCGACGCCGCTGTGGAGTGGGCGAAGAAGGTCACCGACTGCATCGGCAACGTGATCGAGGTCAGGCCCTTCGGCGGCACGGGCAAGGCCGTCGACAACATGCCGGGCTGACCCTTCCTTGTCGTCGGCGACGCCGGATCTCGAAGAGGTCGCGACTGTTTTCCGTGAGACGCACGGAATGGCGGTGGCGAGCCTGGCTGGGTCGTTCCGCGACCTGTCGATTGCCGAGGACGCCGTTCAGGACGCATTCGTCGTGGCTGCCGAACGCTGGCCGGTCGACGGGCTCCCACCCAACCCGGCTGGCTGGATCATCACCACCGCGCGCCGCCGGGCGATCGACCGATTACGGCGGTCGGCGCGCGGACGTGAGCTGGAGGCCCAACTCGTTCCGTCGGGTGACGCGGACGAAGAGGTGCCCGCTGTGATCTCCGACGACCGGCTGCGGCTGGTCTTCACGTGCTGCCACCCGGCACTGCGGATGGAGCATCGTGTGGCTCTCACCCTCCGGCTGCTCGGGGGGCTGAGCGTGGAGGAGATCGCCAGGGCGTTCCTCGTGAGCGAGTCGGCGATGGCCCGTCGGATCACGCGTGCGAAGTTCAAGATCTCCGCCGCCGACATCCCGTACCGGGTGCCGCATGATGCCGATCTGCCCGAGCGGGTGCAGGGCGTGCTGGCCGTTGTGTACCTCATCTACAACCAGGGCTCCGAGAACGCCGCGGGGGAGGGGGCGGCACTGCGGTCGGAGGCGATTCGGCTCGCACGTGCTCTCGTGCGGCTGATGCCCGACGAACCCGAGGCCGTCGGCCTCCTCGCACTGCTGTTGCTGAACGAGTCGCGGATGCCGGCGCGCCGTCGGGATGGGGGAACGGTGTTGTTGCGGGACCAGGACCGGTCACGGTGGGACGGGGCGCTGATCGACGAGGGCCAGGAGCTGGTGTGGGCGTGCATCCGGCGGGACCGGCCCGGGCCCTACCAGTTGCAGGCGGCGGTCCAGGCCGTGCACTCGGCGGCGCGGTCGTTCGAGACGACCGACTGGGCCCAGATCGTGACGCTGTACGACCACCTCTACTCGCTCCAACCGACAGCCGTGGTCGCCCTGAACCGGGCGATCGCACTCGGTGAGTCGGATGGCCCCGAGGTCGCACTGGCCGCCCTCGAGCCGTTGAGGGAGGCGCTGGACGGGTACGCGCCGTTCCACGCCGCGGTCGGGGACGCGAGGCGGCGTGCCGGTGATCTCGAGGGCGCGCGGGAAGCCTTTCAGAGGGCCCACGAACTGACACCGTCCGAGGCCGACCGCGCCCACCTGGAACGCTGGCTGAGCGAACTTCGAGCGGGGTGAGGACCCCTCTCGCCCGTACTCATCGGCCTCACCGCCCCCCGGCTCACTCGGCAGTTCGTCCGGTCGGTGCTCGCCCCTGCTCCAATGCGTTCTTGCGGCCGACGTCGGCGATCTGGAGCATGTGGTCGCTCTCTCGGGTCAGCCCGTGTCCCCGCGGCCGCCTCGGGGCGGGCGGTCGATTGTCTGGAGTGACTGCTCGGCGTCGAACTCCATGAAGCGTTCCGACTCCGTGAACCCGAGACGGACGAGGAGGGCCAGTGACCTGGTGTTGGCCACTTGGGTCACCGCGATGACCTGGTTCTCCGTGGTGGTGTCCCAGACCCAGTCGAGCACCGCTCCACAGGCTTCGGTGGCGTAGCCGTTGCGCCAGGCCGAGGGAATCAGGCTGTAGGAGATCTCGGGGCGATCGCGCCGGTCGGTGATCGAGACGGTGCCGACGATCGTGTCGGAGCCGTCCGGCTGGATGCCCCAGACTCCGGGCTGCTGCCCGAGCGGAAGCGACTCGAAGTCCGGGGGTAGTTCCACGGGGCCGCCGAGGAACTCGCGTGCCCGGGGATCGGTGAGGTAGGTCACGACCGCCGGACGATCACGATCGTGCACGGCGCGGAGGCGCAGCCGCTCGGTGCGGATCGTCTCGTCGGTCCAGGCCACCGCCGCAACGTAGCGGCCTGCGATCGCAGGGCGGGGTCAGTCGTCGCCGGTCGCGAGTCGGGGTTCGCCGACGGTCGGGCCGACCTCGTCGAAGGTATCGATGTTGCGGATCGAGGGGACGAAGAGAGCGAAGAGGCCGGCGACCGCAACCGTCACGACGCCGCCACCTGCGACCGCAACGGGGACGCCGAGCCAGCGTGCCGCCACGCCGCTCTCGAAGGCGCCGAGTTCGTTCGACGCCCCGATGAAGACGCTCTCCACGGCCGTGACGCGCCCGAGCTGCTCATTCGGGGTGGCGAGCGGGACGAGAGTCGAGCGGATCGTCATCGAGACCATGTCGGCACCTGCTGCGACCATCAGCGAGGCGAAGGCGACGACATAGTTGGTCGTGATGCCGAGGGTGATGTGGAAGGCCCCGAACACGCCGACCACGAAGAGGAGAGTGGGTCCGACCCGCTTGGTGACCGGCAGACGCGAGAGTACGAGCCCGGTGAGGGCGGCACCGATCCCCGGTGCCGCAACGAGCCACCCGTACGCGATGTCGCCGACCCCCAGCCGCTCCTCGGCGATCACGGGGATCAGGGCGACCGCGCCACCGAACAGCACGGCGATCATGTCGAGCGAGATCACCCCGAGGACGAGGGGCGTCTTCCGGATGAAGCGCAGCCCCTGGAACGCCAGCTTGACGCTCGGCCGGTCGGTCAGGCGGGTCGGTTCGACGGCGTAGGAGATCCCGAGGAGGGGAGGGACCGAGGCGGCGAAGAGGATGAGGACGACCACGTAGGCGAGGTCGGCCCCCACGGTGTAGAGGAAGCCTGCGGCGATCGGCCCGATGATGGTGGCGATCACGCGGGTCGAGGCGGCAGCGGCGACGAGCCTGGGGAGCCGGACACGTTCGACGACGAGCGGGGTCAGGGCGTGCCGTGCCGGGATCGAGATCGCGTCGAACGAGCCGAACAGCAGGGTGAGGAGGTACAGCGGCCAGATCGCGGCATCGGATCCTTCCGAGACGTCGCCCACGTACCGGCTGTAGACGAAGAACCCGAAGGTGCAGGCGACCCGCCCGATCGTCATGAGGGCGGTCACCCGGCGGCGGTCGTAGCGGTCGGAGACGTAGCCGCTCACGATCACGAGCAGCACGGCCGGGACGAACTGGAGCAGCCCGATGATCCCGATCGTGAGCGGGTCACCCGTGATGTCGAAGGCCTGCTTGAAGAGCACCGCCAGCATCAACGAGATGCCGGTCGTCGACAGAGCGCTCGACGCGAGATGCCGCCGAACGGACCGATCCCCCATCAGTCCCTCGTCGATGTCCGCCGCGACCACCGGGCGAATCTAACCCTGCGCGGAACGGTCCGGCCCCGTCGCTTCCCGCTGCACGCGACGCATCCACCCGACTCTCTCCGCTACGGTCGCCGTGCTCGACGCCGTGCACCGAAGGGGCAGTGATGAAAGCAGCGGTACTCAACTCGATCCCGGGTCAGCTCGACATCGAGAACGTCGAGATCGGCGAGCCGGGCCCACGGGAGGTGCTGGTTCGCACCGTCGCCGCCGGGCTCTGTCACAGCGACCTCCACTTCATGGAGGGCAAGTACAAGCACCCGTGCCCGGCGGTCCTCGGTCACGAGTCGGCGGGTGTGGTCGAAGCCGTCGGGTCGATGGTGCACTACGTACAGCCGGGCGACCACGTGATCACGTGCCTGTCGGCGTTCTGCGGCCACTGCTCGTACTGCACCAACGGGCAGATGTCGCTGTGCGCGAACAAGACCACCGAGCTGGTCCGCCAGCCCGGCGAGCCGCCCCGGTTGTCTCGGGCCGACGGCGAGCCGGTGCACCAGTTCCTGCACCTCTCGTCGTTCGCCGAGCAGATGCTGATCCATGAACAGGCGCTCGTGAAGATCGACCCCGACATGCCGATGGACACGGCCGCGCTCATCGGGTGCGGCGTCACCACGGGTCTGGGTGCCGTGTTCCGCACCGCCCGTGTGGCGCCCGGCGAGACCGCCGTGGTCATCGGGTGCGGTGGGATCGGTCTCTCGGCCATCCAGGGTGCCCGCATCGCCGGCGCGAACACGATCATCGCGGTCGACATGGCCGAGTCGAAGCTCGAACTCGCCCAACAGCTCGGTGCCACCCACATGGTCGACGCGTCGCAGGACGACGCGGTCGAACGGGTGCGTGCGATCTCCGACGGCGGCGTCCACCATGCCTTCGAGGCAGTCGGCCTGAAGCAGACGGCGGAGCAATCGTTCGAGATGCTGCGCAACGGCGGGCAGGCCACCGTGATCGGCATGATCCCGGTCGGCACGGTGATCGAGGTGCATGGGCCGGAGCTGCTCTATGAGAAGACCCTCACCGGCTCGAACATGGGCTCGAACCAGTTCCGCACCGACATGCCCCGCTACGTCGACATGTACCTCGGCGGACGGCTCCATCTGGACGAGATGGTCTCGCAGACGATCGGTCTCGACGAGATCAACAGTGGCTTCGACGACATGAAGGCCGGCAACGTCGCCCGCAGCGTCATTTCCTTCGACTGACCTGGCCGGACCATCCTCGGTTCTCGGCGAGGCATCTGACGTCTCCGCGTGGAGCTGACGATGGGTTTCGAACCCGGATCACCAGTTCGGCAGCCGGATCGGACCGAACGAACTCGGATCTGGGTGTGCGCCGCCACCGATGTCGCATCGTGGTTCCGCCGTCCGGCCACGTCGGGTGGTGACCGCGCCGTGCCGGACGGTCGAGCTCGGACGCAAGTCGCCTCGTTGTTTCCAGTGCGAGGGCAAGCTCATCTCCACCTGCTTCACCGATCTCGAGCAGACACGTCGGCGGTGCGCCACGGCGGTGGAGACCGCTCGGATGGTCGCAAGTCAGACTGTTCGAGGGGTCGGGATGGCGGTTGCCAGGCCGCTTGTCGTTGCGGCCTCAGCGAGACCGGCGTCGCCGGTGACCACTACCACGTCGTGGTCGGCGACCATGACGCCGGCCGCCAGATGAACAGCGTCGTAGCC
>CBFCWZ010000152.1:0-8750 GCA_965601935.1 uncultured Ilumatobacteraceae bacterium | reverse complement strand
CGCCGAACTGGGGGTCGGCGAGGTGATGGTCTCGTGGCTGCCGCTGTACCACGACATGGGTCTCGTCGGGTTTCTCTCCCTGCCGATGACGAAGGGTGTGGATCTCGTCCAGGCTGCACCGCAGGACTTCCTCGGTCACCCGGGTGCCTGGATGCAGTGGATCTCCGACCACGGGGGCACCGCCACCGCCGGACCGAACTTCTCGTGGGTGCTGGCGACGCGTGCGCTCAAGCGGATGAAGGGGCTCGACCTCTCGTCGCTCACGTTGGCGCTGTCGGGTGCCGAGCCGGTCGACCCGGTCGCCGTGAACGCCTTCGTCGAAGAAGCGGGGCGTTTCGGGTTCCGGCCCGGCGGTGTGTTCCCTGCGTTCGGCATGGCCGAGGTGGCGATCGGCGGGTCGTTCCCCGAGCGGGGAGCCGGGTTGCAGACCGACGACGTCGATCGCATCGTGCTCGAGACCTCGAGGGTCGCCAAGCCCGTGGTGGTCGAGGATCCCGATGACCTCGCCCTCAAGGTGCGGCGCCTTCCCCTGCTCGGTACCGCGGTGCCGGGGCTCGAGATGAAGGTGGTCGATCCGGCCACGTACGAGGATCTGCCCGAACGTCATGTCGGCGAACTGCTCCTGCGCGGGACCTCCGTCACCCCCGGCTACTACAAGCGTCCCGATGCCACCGCAGCCCTCTTCCGTGACGACTGGCTGTGCACCGGCGACCTCGCGTATCTGCTCGATGGCCAACTCGTGCTGTGTGGCCGGATCAAGGACGTCATCATCGTGGGCGGTCGCAACGTGTTCCCGGAGGACATCGAGCGAGCGGTCGGGGGCCTCGACGGCGTGCGGGCCGGCAACGTGATCGCGTTCGGGATGGAGGGCTACAAGGGCAGAGAGAGTGTGGTCGTGGTCGCCGAGGTGCGTCCGACCGACACGTCTGGCGATGTCGACGAGATCAGCCACGCGATCCACCATCGCACCCTCGAGGTGTGCGGTCTGCCACCACGCGACGTCATGCTCGTCAACCCTGGCACCCTGCCGAAGACCAGCAGCGGAAAGCTGCAGCGGGCCAAGTGCCGGAGTGAGTACCTCGAAGAAGAACTCGCCCTCGTCGAGACCTGAGCGGAGGCACGGCCACCGGCGGTCGCCGCTCCCGGCCGGCCCTACACTCTCCGCGATGAGTGTCGGCTGGGAGCGCAGGGTGCAGGAGACACGCGCCGGTGTCCTCGCCGCGGTCGGCGGGATCATCTCCGAGTCGGGCCTCGAGGGCCTCACGATGCGGCGCCTGGCCGAGCGGGCGGGGGTCGCGGTCGCCACCCTCTACAACCAGTTCGGTGACCGCGACGGCGTGATCGTCGCGTTCGTGGCCGGTGGCCTCGACGATCTGGAGGGCCAGCTCGACGCCCAGCCCGCGATCGCGCCGATCGACACGACACGCGAGTTGTTCCGCACGCTCGACGACATCGTTGCCGCCGACGTCGACGTCTGGCGTCCCGTCTTCGCCAGCCTGCAGGCAGGAACCGGTGGGCTGGGAATGGGGGAGTTGGGTGACCGGGTGATCGCCTTCATCGAGGGCGATCTGGCCAAGGCTGCCGCCGAGGGGGTGTTCGCCGTCGAGGTCGACACCGGCACCCTGGCACGGCACATCTTCGTGAGCCGGATGGCACGGCTCGAACGTTGGGCCCAGGGCACCATCGAATGGGATCAGTACCAGGGCTCTTCCCACCTGGGACTCGAGCTCATCCTGGCTTCGGTGCTCGCCGAGCCCCAGCGGAGTACGGCCCTCCGCCGATCCGGCGTGGTGGCGTCCGACTAGCCGGCGGCCGGCGCACGCGCCGGCCGATCAAATCACGCAGGTGTTTGTATGCCCCGCGTGGGGTGGTTATGGTCGAAGGCGTCGCGGGTTTGACCGCTCTCGGCGTGAACGAGCCCCTGAGGGGGCCTACGAACCGCCCACAAAGGGGAGATATCAATGGACTGGAAGCGACTCGATTCCGCGCGTGAATCGTCTGGGCCGATCGAGGTGGATCTCATCGAGGCCTACGCTCAAGGCCGCATCAACCGCCGCAACTTCGTCAAGCGCGGCACCATCATCGGCTTGTCCGTGCCCTTCATGGGAGCGATCATCGCCGCCTGCGGCGACGACGACGACAGCAGCGGGGACACGGCCGCATCCGGCACGGAGACAGCGGGAACCGAAGCCCCCGCCGGCAGCGATGCTCCGGCGTCGAGCGGCGGCGTCCTCGTGGTGGCGAACCAGCAGGGCGACGCCAATTCCGGCCTCGACCCCGTGAACATGCTCGACCTCGGTACCTACAACGTGGTCAGCCAGAGCTTCGAGTACCTCGTGGGTGTCGGCGACGACGGCAACATCGCCGACACCGGCCTTGCCGCCGAGTGGGAGCCCAACGACGATGCGACCGTGTGGACCTTCACGTTGCGTGACAACGCGACGTGGTCCGATGGCAGCCCGGTCACCAGCGCCGACGTGGCGGCCACCATGGACCGACTCGCCGAGGCCAACAACGCTGCCCTCGGTGGCGTGATCGACGTCGGCTCGACCGACGCGTCCGACCCGGCCAAGGCCGTCGTGACGTTGCTGCAGGCCAACGGCAACTTCCCGGTTCTGGTTTCGATCTTCAACGCCCAGAGTCTCATCACGCCGGCCGACTACTCCAGCGGGACGACGCTCGACGAGCGCCCCGAGGGGAGTGGCGCCTGGATGCTCGACAGCTGGGACGCAGCCACTTTCACGGCCAAGTTCGTCCGCAATCCCAACTGGTGGGGTGGTCAGACGCCGCTCGATGGAATCGAGATCCGTGGCTTCGCCGACATCGGCACCCAGGTCACGGCGATGCAGAGTCGCGAGGTCGACGCCATCCAGCAGTTCCCGGTGATCGGCGGCGAGGGTCTCCTCGACGACGCCAACTTCACCGTGCTCACGCCTCCGTCGGCGAACCACCGCCAGGTGTGGTTCAACACCCAGCAGGGCCAGTTCACCGACAAGCTGGTACGCCAGGCCATCGCCTGGACGCTCGACCGCCAGCAGATGGTCGACACCTTGTGGGCCGGCCGCGCCGAGATCGGCAACGATCACCCGGTGCTGTCCTCGTTGCCCTTCTTCGACGACGCGGCGGTCGAGCAGCGCACACCCGACCCGGAGATGGCCAAGCAGTTGCTGGCCGACGCCGGTGTCGACAGCGTCACCGCCGTCTGTGAAACCGGCGACCTGCAGGAGATCCCACAGCTGGCGGCGATCATCCAGCAGAACGCCGCGGCCGCAGGCATCAACCTCACGGTCAACACACAGTCCAACTCGACCTTCTACGGCGCCGCCTGGTGCCCCGGACCGAACGAGAGCGACGACTCGCTGCCCTGTGACAACGCCGCCGAGTTCGGGATCGTCGACTACGGCCACCGCCCGGTGCCCGACGTGTACTTCAGCTCGGCGCTCCGTACCGGTGGACCCTGGAACTCCTCGAACTTCGCCAACGCCGAGTTCGACCAGCTCCTGCTCGACTACCAGGGTTCGATCGACGTCGACAGCCAGAAGGCTGCGGTCAGCCAGATGCAGTCCCTGCTGTGGGAAGAAGTGCCGGCCTGTTACCCGTACTTCTACAACTTCCTCGGCGGCCACGACTCGAGCGTGACCGGCGTGAAGGCCACCTCGCTCGGCCACACCATCCTGAGCGGCGCCAGCAAGAGCTGATCCCACCCGAACCGTCATGGTCGGGCCCGCTGGTGCGGGCCCGACCTTGAACGAAAGGCTTCATGCTTCGATTCGCACTTCGCCGGCTCGTACTGGCGCTGATCACTCTGGTGATTCTGATCTTCGTGATCTTCTTGCTCACGCGGGTCTTCCCGAGTGACCCGGCGCGACAGCTGGCGGGGCCGTTCGCTCCGCAGGAGCGAGTCGACGAACTGAACGAGCAGTTCGGGCTCGACGATCCCTTGTGGCAGCAGTTCGGGCGGCTTCTCGTCGACGTCATCACCCTCGATTTCGGTGAGTCGTTCTCGCAGCCCGGGGAACAGGTCGTCGATCTCGTTCGCCCCGCGCTGTGGAAGTCGACCCAGTTGGTGCTGTTCGCGTTGGTGATGACGATCCCGATCAGCATCGCCGGGGGCGTCATCGCCGCGCGCAAGAAGGACACCCTCCTCGACAGGGGCATCGTCACCCTCGGGCTGGCAAGTGCCTCGATTCCCGAGTTCGTCTCGGGCGTGCTGATCCAGTACGTCCTCGGCGTGCGACTCGGTTGGTTTCCGGCGATCGCCACACCTCCCGACGATGCAGGGTTCTTCACCACCCTCAACTATCTCTTTCTGCCGGCACTGGCAATCGTCACGGTGTACTTCGGCTACATCGCCCGCATCACGCGGGCCGGCACGATCACGGCGCTCGACTCCGACTACGCCCGCACGGCGTTCATGAAGGGCATGACCACCACGGCGGTGGTGCGCAAGCACGTGCTCCGAAACTCGTTGCAGCCCACTGTGGCGGTCACCGGCACCCAGATCGGCTACCTCTTCGGAGGGCTCGTGGGCCTCGAGATCGTGTTCAACTACCCCGGTCTCGGGCGGCTCATCTTCCGTGCCGCCACCGCGCCGGACTTCCCCCTCCTCCAGGCCGGCGTCATCACCGTCGCAGTGATCTTCATGCTCTGCACGCTCGGGGCCGACCTGCTCATCGCCTGGATGAATCCCCGGGCTCGTCTCAACTTGGGGGGACAATGACCGAACACACCCATCGCTCCGGCGACCCGGGAGCGCCCTTCGACGACGATGTCCATACGATGGACATCGTCGAAGCGAAGGGTGTCATCGACGCCCACGACGACCTGGCGGAGGCACGGTCCGGTGCCGATGCCGCGGCCGAGCGCAAGCAGATCCGTGCCGAGCGACGCCGTCTGCTGTTGCGCAACCCCGGCTTCATCGTCGGCATGGTCATCGTCGCGTTCTGGGTGCTGTGTGCGTTGTTCCCCGATCTCATCGCACCGTGGGGTGAGAACGAGGTGGTCCGCCTCGACGACGGCTCGACGATCCCTCGGGCTCGGCCGAGCGCCGATGCGTGGTTCGGCACCGACTCGATCGGCAACGACGTGTTCTCCCGTGTCATCTACGGGGCGCGCCCCGTCCTCATCGTCGCCCCGATCGCCGCGGGTCTCTCCGTCGTTGCCGGTGCGCTCCTCGGGCTCACCATGGGCTATCTCCGAGGATGGGTCGACGAGATCCTCAGCCGGGTGATCGAGGCGCTGCTCTCCATCCCGGTCATCCTGCTGGCCCTGATGGTGCTCGTGGTGTTCGGCAACACTCGACCCATCATCATCGCCACGATCGCACTTCTGTTCACGCCGGTGGTCACCCGAACGGTGCGATCGGTGGTCATCGCGGAGGCCCAGCTCGACTACGTCACCTCTGCAAAACTGCGCGGCGAGCGGAGCCTGTTCATCATGGTGCGGGAGATCCTGCCCAACGTCACGGGAGTCCTCGTGGTGGAGTTCACCGTACGCGTCGGGTACGCAATCTTCACGGTGGCGACCCTCGCCTTCCTCGGCTTCAATGCGGGCGATGCCACTGCGGCCGACTGGGGCCTCGACGTGTCGAACAACTACGGGCTGATCCAGTCGAATCAGTGGTGGCCGTCGATCTTCCCGGCGCTGGCCATCGCCACGCTCGTGATCGCCATCAACCTCATCGCCGACTCGATCGACCAGGTGTCCAAGTCATGAGCATCAGCGAACCGATCACCGATCTCGAACGTCGTGGTGACCCGGCCGAGGCCGCCCTCGCGGTCGAGAACCTCGAACTGGCCTACGTGGTGCGGGGCGTGCCCCGCGAGGTCCTGCGCGGTGTCACCTTCCAGATCCGCCCCGGCGAGGCCTTCGGCCTCGTCGGTGAGTCGGGGTGCGGCAAATCGACCACCGCCTATGCCGCTCTGCGCTACCTGCCCGACAATGCCCTGATCCAGGGCGGCCACGTGCTGGCAAACGGTGCCGACGTCACCGGGATGTCACGGGCCGAACTGCGCAACTTCCGCTCCCACGAGGCATCGATGGTCTACCAGGACCCGGTGCAGGCGATGAATCCCGTCCTCCGCATCGGTCATCAGGTCGAGGAGTGCTTCCGCATCGCCGGCGAGTCGAAGGCCGATGCCAAGACGAGTGCCCGCCACGCCCTCGAGAGAGTCAAGATCGCCGACCCCGACCGGGTGCTCGACCGATACCCGCACCAGTTGTCGGGCGGGATGTTGCAGCGCGTCGTGATCGCCATGGCCCTGGCCGGCGACCCGAAGCTGCTGGTGCTCGACGAGCCCACCACCGGCCTCGACGCCACGGTCGAAGCGGAGGTTCTCGACCTCGTGCGCGACCTGCGCGAGGAGACCAGCGCCGCAATCCTCCTCATCGCCCACAACCTCGGCGTGATCCGCTCGATGTGCGATCGCGTCGGCGTGATGTACGCCGGTGAGATCGTCGAGGAGGGCGATGCCCAGGAGGTCTTCGAGGCCCCGAAGCACCCGTACACGATGGGGCTGCTCAACGCCATCCCGCGCCACGGGCTGCGCAAGACCGACCGCGAGCTGTTCACGATCCCGGGCAACCTGCCCCAGATCGGCGCAGATCTGCCCACGTGTGTCTACGTCGACCGCTGTCCGCTGGCCGACGAGACCTGCCGCACCGAGGCGCCTCCGGTGGTCGAGGTGACCGAAGGGCACTGGACCCGCTGCCACCACCTCGACCGGGTGAGTGAGATCCGTGAGCCCGAGCCCACGACGAACGACTTCGACGTCGGCACCGACACGGTGCTCCAGCTCAACGCGGTGTCGAAGACCTTCCGCCAGCGGGGCCAGGACGTGCCGGCGCTGGTCAGCGTCGACCTGGGGTTCGCCGAAGGTGAGACCCTCGGCCTCGTCGGCGAGTCGGGATCCGGCAAGAGCACGTTGGCGAAGACGCTGCTGGGTATCCACCCCCCTGACGAGGGAGGCGAGATCACTCTCGACGGCCGGGAGGTCCGTGCCAACGCCACCGACCGTCGCGAGGAGTCCATCCGGGCGATGCAGATGGTGTTCCAGAACCCCGACTCGGCCCTCAACCGCATGTGGACCGTGCGCCGGATCCTGAAGCGGACCGTCACCAAGCTCACCGGCGTGAAGGGCGCGGCTGCCGACCAGCGCGTCGAGGAGCTGGCCGATGCGATGAGGCTGTCGCCGCGCCACCTCGACATGCGGCCGCGCCAGCTCTCGGGTGGTCTCAAGCAGCGTGTGGCGATCGCCCGCGCCTTCGCCGGCGACCCACGGATCGTGGTGTGTGACGAGCCCACGTCGGCCCTCGACGTGTCGGTGCAGGCGGCGATCCTCAACCTGTTGGCGAACCTTCAGAACGACGAGCGGACGAGCTACCTGTTCATCACCCACGACATCGGGGTCGTCCGCTACCTCGCCGACCGCATCGCAGTGATGTACCTGGGTCGGATCATGGAGTTGGCCGACACCGACCAGATCTTCGCCGGTGTCCACCACCCGTACACCGAGGCGCTGCTGTCGGCCGTTCCCTCGGTCGACGGCGAGGCCGAGGACAGGATCCCCCTCGACGGTGAGATTCCGTCACCGGCCAACCCCCCGTCGGGCTGCGCGTTCCACACCCGCTGCCACCGCGTGATCGAGGGCCTCTGCGAGACCACCGAGCCCGAGTTGCTCGAGATCGAGCCCGGCCACAAGATCCGCTGCCACCTCACCACCGAGCAACTCAGCCAGCCGGTCGAGATCAACCGCGACAAGCTCGCCACCCTCGCCGACTGACCCAACCGGTGTCAGACACCTGTTGCAGCTTTCTGTTGCAGGTCGGCGGGTCAGCGGAGATGCGCGAAGCTGTCACCGTCACCATGCGCGCCTACCGTTTCCACGAACTCGACGTGTTTGCGTCCGGGGCGCGGTCGGGGAATCCACTTGCTGTCGTCCATGACGCGGTGGGAGTGAGCGACGAGGCGATGCAGGAGTTCGCCCGCTGGACGAACTTCTCGGAGACGACGTTCCTTGTGCCGCCAACGGTCTCTGGTGCCGACTACCAGGTGCGCATCTTCACGCCGGCGTCGGAATTGCCGTTCGCGGGGCACCCGACGGTCGGGTCGGCCGCCGCGTGGTTGGCCGCGGGTGGCGCGCCGCAGCAGGAGGGTCGGGTGGTCCAGGAGTGTGGGGTCGGGCTCGTCGAACTGCGACAGCAGGGCGACACGATCGCCTTCGCCGCGCCGCCGATGATCCGTTCCGGGCCGTTGGAGGCCAGCGAGTTGGCGGAGATCGTCGAGGTGTTGCAGCTCGACGCGGACGACATCGTCGACTCGGCGTGGGTCGACAACGGCCCGAACTGGCGTGGAGTCCGGTTGCGCTCGGCAGAGGCGGTGCTGGCAGTCGAAGCGCCGACCGGGGTGCACGACGGTTTCCACGTCGGCCTGGTCGGACGCCATCCGGAAGGGGAGTGTTCGATCGAGGTGCGAGCGTTCTTCAACGACTCGACCGGTGCGGTTCGGGAGGATCCGGTCACCGGCAGCCTGAACGCCTCACTCGCGCAGTGGCTGCTCGGCGAGGGCGTCGTCTCGGCTCCCTATGTGGCCGCCCAGGGAACGTGTCTCGGCCGGGCCGGGCGCGTGTACGTCCACGTCGACGGGGACGACATCTGGATCGGCGGCCGCGCCCCGATCGTGGTCGAGGGGACGGTCGCGCTGTGACCTGGCAGGTTCCCACCCTTCAACCTCTTCGTCTTCCGCGATGGTG
>CBFCWZ010000151.1:0-8772 GCA_965601935.1 uncultured Ilumatobacteraceae bacterium | reverse complement strand
CGTACTGCGCATCGTGGAAGTGCGCTGAACTCGCCCACCCTCGGCGACCTCATCGGTCGCCGGACTACACGCCCGGGCCGCGCCGGCTGGCGAGGAACAAGCCGAGCGAGCAGACCGCGACCGAGCCGGACAGAGCTGCAGTGCCGACGATGCCGTGGGCGCCGTAGAGCCATCCGCTGGCGATGGTCGCCGAGCCCCGGGCCAGGGTGCCGATGCCGTTGCCGAGCGCGAGGGTGCGGCCGCGCGCGGCGGGCATCGCCTCACTGACGAGGGAGAGCGAGGTGACGAACCCGTACTCGAATCCGAGCAGGAAGATCAGCAGCCCGGCCACACCGACGGCGAGCTCATCGGCCACGAGCATCGTGGTCAGGCCCACTCCGACGAGGAGCAACCCGGCAATGGTGCTGCGCAACTTGCCGAGGCGGTCGGCGAAGAGAGCGGTCCCAGAGCTCCCGGCCAGTTCGATCGCTCCGAACGTCATCGCGATGACGCCGAGGCCGCCGGTGGAGACCCCGAACTCGTCCTCCAGCCAGGTCCCGGAGATGACGAACACACTCAGCCCGGCGGCTGCCATCAGCGCCGAGCCGAGGAGGACCCGCCAGGCATGGGGCGAGAGTCGCAGGTTCTCGGGCTCAGCCACCTCGTCGTCCGGCTCGGGATCGGGTGCCGGTCGGTGTGGTGGCAGCGACAGGGCGACGAGCGCGGCCGCCCCGGCGGTGGCGATCGCCATCGCGATGAACGGCGCCCGCCAGCCGAAGCCGTTGATCAGGAGGGCGATCAGGGGCGAACCGATGAGGAGGGCGAATGCCCAGGACGTCTCGAACACGCCGATGGCCCTGGCCCGCCACCTGTAGTCGACGCGATGGCTGATCCAGGTGTGTCCGGCGACGGTGAAGTTGGCGACGCCGAGGATCAGCAGCACCGCCGACACCACGAACGCGGTCAGGTTTCCGACGAGGGCGACGAGTGCAGACGTGCTGACCAACAGCAGCGCACCGACCATCACGACCTTTTCCCGCCCCCGGTCGAGGTGGCGCCCGGTCAACACGGTCGTCAGGCCGGCCAACTCCCCGACCCCGAGCGCCGTGGTGAGTTGGGCGGTGGTGGCGCCGAAGGCCTTCTCCAGGGTCGGGAGGAAGGGCGGAATCCAGCGCAGGGCCGTGTTCGCCGCCGTCTTGGCGAGCGTCAGCCGGGCGAGATCGCGCTGCACGGCGCTCAGGCGCCGTCGGGGTCGGGGATCTCGACGGTGAAGCCGAAGATGGTGCACTCGTTGTCCCCGACGGCGGCGTCTCCACCGCTTCGCTCGAGGGCGGCCGACACCTTGTCGGCACAGTCCTGGAGGGCCTCCCGGTTCGACCAGACAGCGAACGCCAGCAGTGCGAACAGCGCGATCGAGATGACCTTGGCGACCACCTTGCGGACCAGCCAGGCCGAAAGGATCCCGCCCACCACGAACAACACGACGAGGGCGATGGCCAGGTTCTCGGCGGTGTCGAGGGTCAGTTCGGGCACACGCTGCACCCTATTTGTAGATCGCCACTGTGGGTACGATCCCCGCCGTGAGCGACCAGCCGATCCAGATGTCCACCGGCCTTCCCAGCACGGTCCTGCCGCCTCCGCCGGCCGACGCGGCGGCGGCTCTCGACGCGGCCCTTGCCGCCGAGGGCGACCGCCGCGCGGCCGTCGCCGCGGTCGTGGCCAGGTGGCCCCGCCTTCTCGACGGCTGGGCCGAACTCGGTGACCTGGGGCGCGACACGATCGAGCGCTACGCGGCGTACCGCGTGGGGTATCACCGCGGCCTCGACGCCCTCCGGGCCAACGGGTGGCGCGGGTCGGGCTACGTCCGCTGGGTCGAGCCCACCAATCGGGGATTCCTCCGTGCCCTGCAAGGGCTCGGGGCGATGGCGGCCGAGATCGGTGAGGACGACGAGGCCGATCGCATCGCCACGTTCCTGCTCCAGCTCGACCCGAACGGTCCGCCGGCCTGATGAGGCTCGCCGGGGCCGTCCTGACCGGCGGGCGGAGTTCACGGATGGGGACGCACAAGGCGCTGGTCGAGGTCGACGGAGTCCCGATGGCCGGACGGGTGGCGACGACTCTGGAGGGCGCGGGCTGTGACCCGGTCGTCCTGATCGGAGGCGAGCCGGGACTTCTGCGCCCACTGGGTCGAAAGGTGCTCCCTGACGTGCACGGTGGGCGCCGTGGGCCCGTTGCCGGCATCCACACCGCGCTGTCGGAACTCGGCGCCGACGCCGTGCTCGTGGCTGCCTGCGATCTGCCCGATCTCGACTCCTCGACCGTCGGGGTACTGCGAGAGGCCTGGAGCATGCCGATCGAGACACCCGATGTGGTGGTGGCCCACACCGACCGGCGGGAGCCTCTGTGCGCGATCTGGAGTTCTCGCTGTGCGGAGCCGCTCGGGGAGGTGTTGGCGCTCGGGCGGGACCCGTCAGTGCGGGAGATCCTGGAGGTCCTCTCGAAAGTCGTCGAGGTGGCCGTGCCGGCCGAACGTCTGCGCAACGTCAACACTCCCGACGACCTCCGTGGGTAACCTCCACCCGATGCCCGACGACGGAGCCCTGCGACACCGCTGGATCGATACGCAGGATGCACTCGACGAGGTGGTCGACGCTCTCGTTCCCCTCGAGCGTTATGCCCTCGACACGGAGTTCCACCGGGAGCGCACCTATTTCCCGAAGCTGGCGCTCGTGCAGATCGCCTGGGAGAGCGACGACGGACAGGAGTTGGTGCTCATCGACCCGCTCGCCGTCGACGTCACGGTGCTCGGACGGCTCTTCGCCGGCGACGGCGTGTGTGTGATCCACGCCGCTCAACAGGACCTCGATGTGATGCACCACTCGGTCGGGCGGGTCCCGAACCGGATCTTCGACACCCAGATCGCCGGTGGGTTCACCGGTTACGGGACCCCGTCACTGGTCGCGCTGCTGAGCGGCGAACTCGGGATCACGCCCGCCAAGGGTGACCGACTCACCGACTGGCTCCGGCGGCCGTTGTCCGACGCCCAGCGCCGCTACGCCGCCGTCGACGTCGCCTACCTGCTGGAGGTCCACGACCGCCAGATCGCCGAACTCGGGCCCACCGGCCGGTTGGGCTGGGTCGAGCGAGCGTGTGAGGATCTCCGGACCAAGCCGGTGAGCGGTGCCGCGCCGCAGGATGCCTGGCTGCGTCTGAAGGACGCCCGGTCCCTTCGCCCGAAGGGTCGCGCGGTCGCCCAGGCGGTCGCGGCCTGGCGGGAGCAGCGGGCCCAGCGCACCGACACGCCGGTGCGCCAGGTCTTTCCCGACCTCGCGGTGCTGGGTGTGGCCCAGCGTGCTCCGGCCAACACGAAGGAATTGGCCCAGGCGCGGGGTGTCGACGAGAGGCACTCGCGCGGTCGTCTGGCCGATGAGATCCTCGAGGCCGTCCGGGTGGGCCGCACGTCCGAGCCCCCCACGGCGCCCCGAGGAAACGACGACCTCGACCGCTCCCTCCGCCCTGCGGTCACCCTCGTCTCCGCGTGGGTGAGCCAGTTGGCCCGGGACGAACGGATCGACACCGCACTGCTCGGAACCCGGGCCGACATCGTGGCGTTCCTGCGGGGTGACGACGATGCGCGACTGGCCAACGGCTGGCGGGCGGAGTTGGTGGGGGACGCGATCCGGGACCTCGTCGAGGGGCGGGCGGGACTCACCTTCGACGGCGAGGGGCGCCTCGAACTGGTGAACCTGGCCTGACGGCGAGATCTCTCAGTGGCGGACGGTTCGGCGGAGGCGGGCCCAGAGGCGATCGAACGCCTCGGCTGCGTCACCTGCCCGGGCGCCGTAGGAGTGGATCGGTCGGCGATCGGCTTGGGCGTGGCTGAAGATCACGCGCTGCGGGATCGGTGGCGACCAGATCGTGGATCGGCCCACGATCTTGGTGAGTTCCTCGATCCGTTCCCGGGCGTGGCGCGAGCGGGCCGGTACCCGGTTGAGGATGACGCCGCACAACTCGAGATCGGGGTTCTTGGCGTCCCACACCGTGTCGAGCACGTCGGCCACGCCGCCGATCCCGCGCAACCCGAGAGTCGAGGGCTCGACGACCACGAGGGCGTACCGGGCGGCCGTGAGGGCGTTGACCGTGAGGCTTCCCAGCGAAGGCGGGCAGTCGATCATGACGGTGTCGTAACGGTCGAGGTCGGCCGAGCGCAGGGCGCGGGCCAGCCGACCCGGCTTGGCGTCCTCGTGAGCCTGGAGGGAGCCGTCGGCGGGGACCACGTCGATCAGAGGTGACCAGGGGGAGGTCGTGGCAGCGTCGGCGAGGGGGGTCCGTTCGAGCACGTCGGTCATCGAGGGGGTCTGACCCGGCTCGATGCCGAGCACCCACGACGTGGCGCTCTGGGGGTCCATGTCGAGCACGAGGACGTGGCGCCCGGCCGCGGCGGCAGCGGACGCGAGGCCGAGGACGACGGTGGTCTTGCCGACACCGCCCTTCTGGTTCAGGACCGCGACACAGCGCTCGGAGCTCACCCGGAACCCCCCGGGGTCGGCAAGCAGCCCAACGTCAACATCGTGGCCTCATGGTGGCACAGGGAGATTCGGACGCGAAGGATCCGCAGATCGCGGCGTTGCACCGGTACACTGTGCCACTCACTGTCCGCTTTCGAGTGTGGGAGCCCTGTCGTGAAGAAGGGTCGACATCGCCGGTTCGAAGAGGCGAGAAAACTGAAGCAGTCGGGTCCTGGGGCCTTCGACCTGGGCCTCGGCGAGCGGGAGCCCGAGCCGGCCACCGAAGAGGACGAGTACGCCGCGCTTGCCGAGAAGTACGGCGTCACGTTCGACGACGACGACGAATAGACCGTCGGCCGAACCTCATCGATCCCGGCGCACCACCGGGTGCTCCAGCGGTACCCAACCCGGGCGTTCCAGCAGTTCCAGGAGCGTTTCGTAGATCTCGCGCCCCACGAGCTCGACGATCTCGTCGCGTGCCGACTCATAGAGCGGTGCGGTGCCGACGAACGCCTCCGGCTCCTCGGTGCACCACCAGCCGAAGTCGTTCCCTCCATCGCCCCAGTCACGGCGCTTCCACTCGCGTGCACGTGACGTGACATGACCGGACTCGTCGGTCGAGTGCTCCAGCCGGATCGGAACCTGCCAGCAGACCTGCGGCTTCCAGTCCATCGGTCGTTCACCCGCCTCGACTGCGGCGATGTGCAGCGCACACCCCACACCGCCCTCGAAGCCGGGCCGGTTGAGGAAGATGCACGCGTCGTCGACCAGGCGGGTCACCGTGACCGGTGCTCCCTCTTCGTCGGGGTCGCCCGTGGTGAACGGGCCGTTCTCGTGAGCCTTCTCGTGGAACTGCATGTGGCGTGGCTCGACCCGCTCGAAGTGCCGGGTGACGTTGTCCACGTCACCGTCGTCGACGAAGTGGGCGCCGAAGGAACAACAGCCCTGGGCCGGCTCCTCGCTGGGCTCGTCGAGGATCCCCTTGCAGCCGCACCCGTAGATGCACGTGAAGCTCGACCTGAGGTAGGTCGCGTCGAACACCCAGGTGCGGTGCTCGGCCGGATCTTCGAAGCTGATCCACTCGTGCAGGTCCTCGGGTCGGCGACGGGTCACGGGGCCGGAACCTACCGGCCATGTGTTCGATCTGCGTCGATAGGCTCGCCGTCGTGACGTCGCCCCGAATGACCGCCGATCAGCTCCGCGACTCCTTCTGCGACTTCTTCGCCGCGAAGGGTCACACGGTGGTGCCCTCGGCGAGCCTCATACCCCACGATCCGACCGTCCTGTTCAACGTGGCGGGGATGGTCCCGTTCAAGCCCTACTTCGTCGGCGACGAGCAGCCGCCGTACGAGCGGGCCGTGAGCAGCCAGAAATGTGCCCGCGCCGGCGGGAAGCACAATGATCTCGACGACGTCGGACGCACGAAACGCCACCTCGTCTTCTTCGAGATGCTCGGCAACTTCAGCTTCGGGGACTACTTCAAGGAGAAGGCGATCCCGTGGAGCTGGGAGCTGGTCACCGACGTCTGGGGCTTCGACGGCGACAGAATCTGGATCACCGTCCACGAGACCGACGACGAGGCCGAGGCCATCTGGCACGAGTCGGTGGGGGTCCCGATGGACCGGATCCAGCGCCTGGGCGACGCCGACAACTACTGGCAGATGGGCGAGACCGGTCCCTGCGGGCCCTGCAGCGAGCTCCACATCGACCGCGGCCCCTCCTTCGGCCCCGAAGGGGGCCCTCTCCACGACCCTCACGGCGACCGTTTCATGGAGTTCTGGAACCTCGTCTTCATGCAGTTCAACCAGTCGTCCGACGGGACCCGCACGCCGCTCCCGTCGCCGTCGATCGACACCGGTGCCGGTCTCGAGCGCATCCTCGCTCTGGTCCAGGATGTCGACTCCGTCTGGGAGACCGACCTCATGCAGCCGCTGATCGAGGATGCCGCCGCGCTGACCGGCAAGAACTACCGCGTCGGCGACTACGACGACCGCGACAGCTTCGGTCTGCGGGTGCTGGCCGAGCACGCTCGGTCGGGTGCCATGCTGGTGAACGACGGGGTGTTCCCCTCGAACGAGGCGCGCGGCTACGTACTGCGGCGGATCATCCGCCGCGCCGTCCGGTACGCCTTCCTGCTCGGCACCGACAAGCTCGTCATGCCGAGCCTCACCGAGGTCGCCATCGACGTGATGGGCAACGCCTACCCCGACCTCGTCAAGAACCGCGACTTCGTGGTCAGTGTCATCGGCAAGGAGGAAGAGCGCTTCCGGCACACGTTGAAGAACGGGCTCACGATCCTCGATGGCGAACTCGGCGACCACACGACCGAGCTGTCCGGCTCGACCGCCTTCCTGCTCCACGACACGTACGGCTTCCCCCTCGAACTGACACAGGAGATCGCCGGTGAGCGTTCCGTCGAGGTCGACCTCGACGGCTTCGGGGTCGAGATGGAACAGCAACGTGAGCGGGCGAAGGCGGCCCAGAAGGGGGCGGTCGACGACGCCAGCCTCGGTGCCTACCGCGAGATCGTCGACCAGTTCGGTGTCACCGAGTTCATCGGCTACTCCGACGACACGGGCGAAGGGCGGGTGCTCGCCGTCCTTCCGGTCGAGGGTTCCGATGAGATCGAGATCTTCCTCGATCGGACACCCTTCTACGCCGAGTCCGGCGGCCAGATCGGCGACACCGGCACGATCCGGACCGAGACGGGGACGGCGGAGGTGCTCGACACGACCTACGCGATCCCGAACCTGCGGCGCCACCTGGCGAAGCTCGTGAAGGGCACGATCAACCCGGGCCAGGCCTCCACCGCCACCATCGACGGCGCCCGCCGCGCCGCCATCCGGCGGAACCACACCGGGACCCATCTGCTCCACCACGCCCTGCGCCAGGTACTCGGGGAGCATGTGAAGCAGGCCGGATCGTGGGTCGGCCCCGACCGCCTGCGATTCGACTTCTCGCACTACGACGCGGTCACCCCCGAGCAGATCGCCGAGATCGAGAGGGTCGCCAACGGCCAGACCCTGCGCAACGACCCCGTCCGTGCCTTCGAGACCACGAAGGACGAAGCGGAGACAATGGGGGCGATCGCGTTCTTCGGCGACAAATACGGCGACATCGTCCGCGTCCTCGAAGCGGGTTCCTCGGTCGAACTCTGCGGCGGAACCCACGTCCGGGCGACCGGAGACATCGGCACCATCAAGGTGGTGGGCGAATCGTCCATCGGCTCCAACCTGCGCCGGATCGAGGCGATCACCGGCGAGGGCAGCGTGGAACTGCTCCAGCGTGACGAGCAGCTCATCGGCGACGCAGCGCGGTTGGTGGGGGTTCCTGCCGACGACCTCCTCGGAGGAGTACAGCGCAAGCTCGACGACATCAAGGCCCTCAACGACGAGATCAAGGCGCTGCGGGCCCAACTCGCGGTGGGGCGCGCAGTCGAACTGGCGGCTCTCGCCAACGACGGCGTTCTGGTCACCCAGGTCGATGGGCTGGCTCCGGGCGAACTCCGTGAGCTGGCCGTCACCGTGCGCCAGAACCCCACCGTCGACATCGTCGTTCTGGCCGGCGAAACGCCGTCGGGCGGCGTCAGCCTCGTGGCGGCCGTGCCGCCCGGCTCCGACCAACCCGCATCCACCCTGCTGAAGGAGGCCGCCCGTGCGATCGGCGGCGGGGGCGGGGGCAAGGGCGACATCGCCACTGCCGGCGGGAAGGATCCGTCCGGGATCCCCGAGGCGCTGAGTGTTGCTGCGGCAGCCGTGGCCGCGTTCCGCGGCGCCTGACCGGGCAGATGGGCGACGTGCCGCACTCCGCCCCGCCCGGGGTCCGTGCTCTCGGCATCGATCTCGGCTCGAAGCGGATCGGTGTGGCGGTGTCCGACATCTCGGGCGCGGTGGCGAATGCACTCACGACCGTGCACCGCTCCAGGTCGCGACGCCACGACCACGCTGAGCTCGCCCGCCTCGTCCGCGACGAAGAGGCCGACGTCGTGGTCGTCGGCCTGCCCCTGTCGCTCGACGGAACAGAGGGACCGGCCGCACGGGCTGCCCTCGAAGAGGCGAAACAGCTGGCTACCGTGGTGGAGGTGCCCGTCGAGATGTACGACGAGCGGTTCACCACGGTGACCGCCGAACGCGGCCTCATGGAGGCCGGTCTCGATGCGCGCCGCCGCCGCGACGTGGTCGACAAGGTCGCCGCAGCAGTGATGCTGCAGGCATGGCTCGACCACCGCCGCTCCACGTGGAGTGGTCCGTGACCCAGCTCGATCCGCTGCTTCCCGAAGCGGAGG
>CBFCWZ010000150.1:0-8793 GCA_965601935.1 uncultured Ilumatobacteraceae bacterium | reverse complement strand
GCCACATCTTCTGCACCAAGGAACAGTTGGCCGAGGAGATCGCCTCGCTGCTCGACTTCGTGCTCTCCGTTCTGCGGGCCTTCGGGTTCGATGACTTCACGTTCAACCTGTCGACCAGGGACCCCGACAAGTTCGTCGGCTCCGTCGAGATCTGGGACGAGGCCACCGAGGCGCTGCGAGAAGCACTCGACTCGCACGGTCTCGACTACGGCGTGAAAGAGGGCGACGCCGCCTTCTACGGCCCGAAGATCGACATCGACGTACGGGACGCCATCGGCCGTTCGTGGCAGCTGTCCACGATCCAGGCCGACTTCCAGCTGCCCGAGCGCTTCGACCTCGAGTACGTCGGCGCCGACAACGACCGCCACCGGCCGATCATGCTGCACCGTGCCCTGTTCGGCTCGGTGGAGCGGTTCTTCGGCGTGCTCCTCGAGCACTACGCGGGTGCCCTCCCGGCGTGGCTGGCCCCCGAGCAGATCCGTGTGCTGCCGGTGGCCGAGGCCCACGAGCAGTACGCGCGCAAGCTCACCGACGAGTTCGAGGCAGCCGGTGCCCGCGTGCACATGGTCGCCGCCGACGACGGCCTCGGCAAGCGGATCCGTACCGCCAAGCTGGAGAAGATCCCGTACGTGCTCGTCGTCGGTGACGAGGACATCGAGGGCCGTACCGTCGGCGTCAACCCGCGCGGCGGTGACGTCGTCCGCGGCGTACCGGTCGAAGACTTCCTGCGCGACTTCCAGGCCGAGGTCGGCGAGGCCCAGATGGCCGCACTCGAGGCCTGATGCTCGAACGGCTCTGGAGCGGCTGGCGGGCGGCCTACGTCACGACGGCCCCGGCGCGCCGCCCCGAAGATGAGGCCGACGAGGCGACGGGGACGATCTTCACCCAGATCCTGAGGTCCGGACTCTCCGACGACGAGACCCACGTGATCCACCGCGGCGACACGTGTTTCGCGGTCGCCAACCTCTACCCGTACACGTCGGGCCACCTGCTGGTGGTCCCGTACCGGGAGGTGGTGGACCTCGACGAGCTCACTGCCGATGAGACCACCGACCTGTGGGCCACCGTCACTGCGGCGACGCAGGCCATCCGCGCCGCCTACCGCCCCGACGGGATGAACGTCGGCCTGAACCTCGGCCGCCCCGCCGGAGGATCGATCCCCGATCACCTTCACGTCCACGTGGTGCCGCGTTGGACCGGCGACTCGAACTTCATGTCGGCCATCGCCAACACGCAGACACTGCCGGAGGCGCTCGACGAGACCACCCGCAAGATCCGCGCCGCCTGGCCGTAGCCTTGGCCCGGCAATGAGCGACGAGATCCGCGACGACCTGCCCGACGACCTCGACCCGCACGGGTTCGTCGGCCCCTACCAGTTCCCCGACAACAGTCGGCGCCGCTGGCCCGGCGTGATCTATCTCGTGGTGGCCGCGCTCTGTGTGGTCGTCTACTTCGTCGGTCAGGATTCGCCGATCGTCAACGACGGCTGGCTGCTCGGTGCAGCGCTGCTGGCCGCGGTTGCCCTCATCTCGATCACGAGTGGCTGGCGGATGCACGTCGACGAGACCGAAGCGCTCGTGGCCGCCCAGCAGGCAGTCGGCTTCGCCGTCGGCCACGCGTCGGCCCAGCAGGTGTGGCGGGGCTTGCGCAGCCGGCCCACGTGGCGGGTGCTGTGCTACTCCGCCGAGGATCCACCGGCCCAGCGCGGGCTCGTCCTGGTCGACGCGGTCGACGGTCGGGTCGTGGAACACCTGGTCGAAGCCAATCCCGAGGCACTCTCCGCCTCCGCCGACTGACACGGGTGTAGGGTCGTCCCGATGTTCGACGGCAAGTTCAGGGCGCCGGTGGACAAGGCCGTCCGCCCGATCGGAAACGCGCTGCGTCGACTCGGCCTCAGTCCCGACGTCCTCACCGTCATCGGCCTGCTCATCGGGGTTGCTGCGGCCATCGCCATCGGGACCGGGCGTCTCACGCTCGGCCTGATCCTCGTGATCCTGGCCGCCGTGCCGGACCTGCTCGACGGTGCCGTGGCGAAGGCCTCCAACACCGCCAGCCAGCGAGGCGCCTTCTTCGACTCCACGATGGACCGGATCACCGACGCGCTCCTCCTGGGTGGCATCGCGTGGTATTTCGCCGGGCACGAGTCGCCCTACATGACCTTGCTGCCGTTCGCGGTGGCCTCGGTGTCCGGGCTCATCAGCTATCAACGGGCGAAGGCCGAGTCGCTCGGCCTCGACGCCAAGGGTGGCCTGATGGAGCGTGCCGAGCGGATCATCGCCATCTGCGTCGGCCTGCTCTACGAGCCGCTGCTGATCCCGATCCTCTGGATCATGCTGGTGCTCACCTCGATCACGGCGATCCAACGTTTCGTGAAGGTGTGGCGCCAGGCCGAGGTCGCCCCGGTCACCCGTGAGCGCATCGAACTGCGGCGTTCCCGGCGCCAGTCACGTCGCACGGCGCGTATCGAGCGCCGCCGCACCAGGGTTCCCCGTCGCGGCGGCTGACCCCACCGATGGCCGATCGCCCGCCGCGCCCCCCGCGTCTTGCCGACATCGCGCCGTTCAACCCGTTCATCGACCCGCGCCGCGTGAACGACGCGATGGTGACCAGGGCCTACCGCGCCGGGGCTCTCGCCGCCCGTTTCACGCCCGGTCTCGTCGCGAACGGGCTCGTCACCCCGCTCGGCTTCGGTGCCCAGGTCGCCAGCGCCGAGCGCAGGCCGGTGATCGAGCGGAACCTGCGGCGAGCCGACCCCACCTTGCGCGGGCTGCGGATGCGTCGAGCAGTGCAGGAGTCGTTCGACTTCTACACGAAGTACTACATCGAGAGCTTCCGGCTCCCCACGATGTCGAAGCGGAACGTGAACGCCTCGTTCCGCGAAGAGGGGTATCACCAGATCGTCGAGGCGCGACGGCAGGGGACCGGCGTGATCCTCGCTCTCCCGCACCTGGGAGGGTGGGAGTGGGCCGGCCGGTGGCTCGTCGATCAGGGCCATCCCGTCACAGTGGTGGTCGAGAAGCTCGATCCGCCCGAGTTGTACGAGTGGTTCGTCGACCTCCGTGAGAAGCTCGGGATGAGGGTCATCGCGCTCGGCCCGGACGTGGCCGCCCAGCTCTCGAAGGCCTTGAAGGACAACCACATCGTCTGTCTTCTGTGCGACCGCGACATCCAGCGCAACGGCCCCGAGGTCGAGTTCTTCGGCGAGACGACGACGCTGCCGTCGGGCCCGGCCCTGTTCGGCCTGAGGTCCGACGCCCCCGTCCTGCCGACGGCCGTGTACTTCACCGATCGCTTCGACGGCCACCTCGGTGCAGTGGGTCACCCGCTCCCGACCGAACGTCACGGCAAGCTGCGCGAGGACGTCAGCCGCCTCACCCAGGACCTCGCCCACCGGTTGGAGGCACTCATCCGCCGAGCCCCCACCCAGTGGCACATGTTCCAACCCAACTGGCCGAGCGACCCTGGGTACTGACGTACCTGCAGAGCGGCCCGGGTGGCCGGTGATCAGTCGGAGGGGTCGTGGCCGAAGACGGCTCGGACGATGCCGTGGTCGGCCACGTGCTGTTCGTGGTCGGAGCCGAGGTGGGCGAACGGAAGGTGGTCGTTGAAGACGCTGGCCTCACGGAACGACCAGATGCGCGCCGCCGAGTGGTCGTAGAAGTGCTGTGACCCGAGGATGTGGTCGAGGCTGTCGTGGAAGCCCCGGTGGAGGTAGGTGAGGTACACGTCGTTCAACGACCGCAGGTGCTGGAGGGTGGCAACCGAATAGAGCCCCCACTTGGAGGATCGCCCGACGCCACTTCCGTGCTCGAGCCGGTACTGCGGTTGGGTCGTGATGATGTCGAGTTCGGTCGAGTTCGACGAGGTGTTCAGGTCGCCCATCACGACCACCGGCATGCCCTCGTCGTTGCTGTCCGGGTCGGGGTACTGGATGCGCGAGATGAGTACCCGGAGCGCGGCCGCCTCCGCTGTGCGCTTGATCGTGGAGAGTGCCGACCCCAGGGCGGTCCGGTCGGGTGACATGAACGAGGGCCGCGCGAGCGTGTCCCGGTCGAGGTTCATCGGGCGCTTCGACTTCAGGTGGGCGACGAGGACGGTGACCCTGACCTTGTCGGGTCGGCCCACCTCCACGTCGACGACCACCTTGAGCACCGGCCGCGAGAAGCGCTCGGTGTCGACGGAGATCGAGGTCTCGTCGTCGTCGCCCTTCTTCAACACGAGGTCGTCGGGGAGCTCGGCGATCCACTCCTCGGAGACGATGTCGTGGCGCTCGTGCACGATGAGAGCGTTCTGCTGTCGTCCCGTCTCGTCGGGGGGCCGCGCCACGACCCGGTAGTCGTCGTCGAGGTTGACGTGGTCGAGTGCCTCCTCCAGAGCGGCGCTGGCCCAGAGTTCCTCGAACCCCATCACGTCGGGAGCGACGAGCCGGATCAGGTCGCCTGTCCAGCGGACCTTGCGCCGGTAGAAGGCGTGTTCGTACGGGACCGAACCGGGAAAGCGGTTCAGGCCCGCCAGCTGCAGGTTCCGCAGGTTGAACGTGCTCAACACCAGATCCGACACGATGCCCCTCCTCGATTGCCTCCAGCTTCTCACATCGGGCGAGGGTCTACATTCGACGGATGGGTCTCGGGGATCAGCTGGCCGACTCGGCCGTCGGAGGCACGCCGCTCGTGCGATCGGGGAGAGTCGTACCCGACGGGTGCGCGGATGTGATGCTGAAGCTCGAGTCGGGCAATCCGACAGGTCGCGACAAGGACCGGATGGCGGTGTCCGTGGTCGGCCGGGCCCTGGAGCGTGGCGACATCGGGCCCGGCGATCGTGTCGTGGAGTACACGGGTGGGAGCACGGGGACGGCGCTGGCGTTCGTGTGCGCTCGGGTCGGTCTCGGGTTCACGGCGGTCTCCTCGGATGCCTTCTCCGAGGTCAAGCTCAGGTCGATGGCTGCCGATGGGGCAGAGGTGCTGGTCGAACTGTCGGAGGGCGGGGCCATCACACCCGAACTGATCACCCGGATGCGAGAACGTGCGTACCGGGTGTCCGGTCGGCTCCAGTCGTCACCACCGATTGTGCTGCGAACATCTCGAGCGTTCGCCGCTGACACCAGCTGTAGTGGTCACTGGAGTCAAGCAGAGACGCACTACGTGCGTACGCCCTGGCCCGAGAGCCCGTCAGATCGGTCCGGGTCACACCGTCGTCACCGTCGGCTGCGACAGCGGGACGAAGTACCTCTCCGACGACCTGTTCGCGGGCTGACACGTGTTCGGCGCTGTCAGTGGGCGTGCTTGCCGACCAGGGGGACGAAACGGACCTGTGTGATCACCTCACGCGTGAAACGGTCCTCGCCGTCGGCCGCCGGGTCGGGCGAGCGGGTGACGAGAAGCAGTTCCTGGCCCGAGCGGGCATCGACGGGGATGACCAGCCGGCCACCCGGAGCCAACTGTTCGAGGAGGGGTCCGGGGACGCGGGGAGCACCGGCGGTGACGCTGATCGCGTCGTAGGGCGCCTGCGCCGGGTATCCCGCCGACCCGTCGCCCTCGACCACCTCGATGTGGCCGGCGCGATCGGCGAGGTTGGCGCGTGCCATCGCCGCCAACTCGGGGACCGTTTCGATCGTGACGACGTGGGAACACAACTCGCCGAGCACGGCCGCCGCGTACCCGCACCCGGCACCGACCTCGAGCACCCGGTCGGCCTGCTGCAGACCCAGTTGCTCGGTCATCAGGGCGACGATGTACGGCTGGGAGATCGTGGCTCCGTACCCGATCGGAAGTGGCCGATCGTCGTGGGCGGAGAACCTCTCGGCGGCGGGGACGAAGTGTTCCCGCGGCACTTCTCGCATGGCCTCCAGAACACGTTCGTCGGTGACCCCGCGTGCTGCGATCTGGTCGCGCACCATCCGTTCAGATGCCCCGCTCGTCACGTCTGCCAGCCTACGTGGAGGTCCGAGTGGGGGATAGGGCCCTGTGCCATCATGACCCGATGCCCGACCACCTGCGCATCGGCCTGGTGTGCCCGTACAGCCTGTCGATTCCGGGGGGAGTGCAGGCCCAGGTGATGGGGATGGCCCGGGAACTGCGCCGACTCGGCCACGAGGCCCGGGTTCTCGGCCCGTGCGACGGACCGCCGCCGGCAGCCTTCGTGACTCCGCTCGGGAACTCGCTCCCGCTCGCCGCGAACGGGTCGATCGCGCCGCTCGCACCCGACCTGCCCGCTGCTCTCCGGACCATGCGGGTGCTCGACGACGAGGAGTTCGACGTCATCCACCTCCACGAGCCCTACTCGCCGGGTCCTGCTCTCTTCGCCATGCTGCTGCACCGCGCTCCGACCGTCGCGACGTTCCACGCCGCCGGGACCAGTGCCAGCTACCGGATGATCGGGAAGTGGCTGCAGACCGTGCTCTATCGGATGGACCGCAAGGTCGTGGTGTCCAAGGACGCGCTCTCGCTCGTCCAGGACCATCTCGGCGGCGAGTACGAGGTCTTGTTCAACGGCGTCGAGGTCCGTGCCATCCAATCGGTGCCGCCCTTCGACCGCTCCCGGCATCCGGGGCCCACCGTCCTCTTCTGTGGCCGACACGAGGAACGCAAGGGGCTGCGCTACCTCGTCGAGGCCGTCGAGAGCCTCGACACCCCGATGCACGTCTGGATCGCCTCCGACGGGCCGGACACCGCGGAGCTGATGCAGCGCACCGGCGGCGACGCGCGCTTCGAATGGCTCGGTCGTATCACCGACGAGGAGAAGTTCGCCCGCCTTCGAGCGGCTGACGTCTTCTGCGCCCCTTCCCTGGGCGGGGAGTCGTTCGGTGTCGTGCTCATCGAGGCCATGGCCGCCGGGACGGCAGTGGTGGCGAGCAGCATCGACGGCTATCAGAACGTGGCGACGCACGATCGCGACGCAATTCTGGTTCCACCGGGTGACCCGGCCGCCCTGGCCGAGGCGTTGCACCTGGTCACGACCGACGACGTCCTCGCCGGCCGCCTGCGTGAGGCCGGTACCGCCCACGCCCAGGAGTTCGCCATGGCCATGCTGGTCGACCGGTACATCGAGATCTACCGCGAGCTGCTCGGCGTGAGCCCCGACGGGGATCCGGCCGTGGCGGCCCCGGCGCCCGTACACTGAGCCCATGGTCGTCGGGATCATCATCGCTGTCGTCCTGATCGGGCTCGTCATCTACCTGATCAGCGCGTACAACGGCCTGATCCGCCGTCGCAACCAGGTCGAGAACGCCTGGTCGCAGATCGACGTGCAGCTCAAGCGGCGGCTCGACCTCATCCCCAATCTCGTCGAAACGGTCAAGGGCTACGCAGCCCACGAAAGAGAGACCCTCGACGCCGTCATCAGCGCCCGCAACCAGGCCATCGAGGCGCCCGACACACCTCACGACCAGGCGGAAGCCGACGGTGTCCTCACCGGCGCCCTCCGCCAGCTCTTCGCGCTCGGCGAGGCCTATCCCGACCTCAAGGCGAACCAGAACTTCTTGCAGTTGCAGGAGGAGCTGACTGCCACCGAGGGCCGGGTCGCCTATGCGCGGCAGTTCTACAACGACAGCGTTCTCGACTACAACAACAAGCTCGAACAGTTCCCGACCGTCATTTACGCTCGAATGCTCCGCTTCGATCGGCGCGAGTACTTCGAAGCCGACGAGGCCGCCCGTACGGCGCCCACGGTCGAGTTCTGATCCCGGCATGACGCGCCGGCCCATCCCGAAAGTCCCGGACCCCTTCACATGTTCGAACTCATTCGCGCGAACAAGCGACGCAGCGTCCTGCTCGTCGCCGGATTCGTCCTCATCGTGGCCCTCGTCGGTGCCGGCATCGGCTACCTCGTCGGCAACGGCCCCATCTTCACCCTCGTCGCCCTTCTGATCAGCGGCGTCATCGCCTTCACCTCGTACTGGAAGGCCGACAAGATCGCCCTTGCCGTGAGCAGGGCGCGCCCCGCTCCCGAGGCGGAGTACCAGCGGTTGCACAACCTCGTCGAGGGTCTGTGCATTGCCGGCGGCCTGCCCAAGCCCGGTGTGTACGTGATCGACGACCCGGCGCCGAACGCCTTTGCGACCGGGCGCAATCCACAGAACGCCGCCATCGCGGTCACCTCGGGTCTCCTGGAGATGTTGAACCGGGTGGAACTCGAAGGCGTGGTCGCGCACGAGCTGAGCCACATCCGGAACTACGACATCCTCGTGTCGACGCTCGCTGTCACCATGGTCGGTGCCGTCGCCCTCATGACCGATCTGGCCATCCGCACCATGTGGTGGAACGGCGGCCGTGTGCCCCGCCAGGGCGACCATGGCAACCACAACAATCCCCTGGCGCTGGTCGGTTTCATGCTCCTGCTCGTCGCCCCGGTCGTGGCGAGGGCGATGCAGGCCACCATCTCGCGCCGGCGCGAGACGTTGGCCGACGTGTCGGCCTGCCAACTCACCCGCTACCCACCGGGGCTCATCTCGGCGCTGGAGAAGCTCCAGGCCGACACCACGGTGACGCACAGCGCCTCCACGGCGACGGCACACTTGTGGATCGAGCAGCCGATGGCGGGCGTCGGTGATGCCGGCCACCTCCGCCGCTGGCACAAGATGTTCGACACCCACCCCCCACTCGAAGAACGAATTGCACTGCTGAGGGAACTCTGATGAAGCGAAACCAGATCATCGCACTCTCGATCGGAGGCGCCGTCGCCGTCCTGGTCATCGGCGGCATGGTCATCGCTGCCACCGGCGGGGGTGACGACGCCGCTCCGGCCCCGACCCCGGCAGCCACGACGGCTCCCGAGACCACCACGCCGAGCTCGACC
>CBFCWZ010000149.1:0-8830 GCA_965601935.1 uncultured Ilumatobacteraceae bacterium | reverse complement strand
GATCAACCCGTACGGGCGATGTTCCCCGTCGCCTATTGGGGACGCAAGCTCACCACCGAGCTGGGACCGCTGCTGCGCCAATACATCGTCGAAGACGACGAGGCCGAGCGACCCTTCAACCGCACCACTCGCAACTGGGTCTATGCCTCGGCGCGCAACAAGCAGAACACGATCGGGTTCGGGGCCACCTACCGCTCCGACGACATCGGCGCCGTCGTGTTCTCCCCCAAGACGTTCACGAACGAGGCGGCGTCCATGGAGGACAAGGTCGGCACCGCCTACCACCGCCTCATCGGCGGCCGCGGAACCCCGCCGGTGATGATGCCGACATGGGTGTACGTATCGGGCATGTCCTACGGGGCGCTCAGCCCGGCGGCGATCGAGGCACTCAACCGCGGT
Organism: uncultured Ilumatobacteraceae bacterium; assembly: GCA_965601935.1. Classification (GTDB taxonomy): domain Bacteria; phylum Actinomycetota; class Acidimicrobiia; order Acidimicrobiales; family Ilumatobacteraceae; genus CBFCWZ01. The sequence goes on along the minus strand of CBFCWZ010000149.1, from coordinate 8,431 downwards.
GCCGCGGCGAACGATGCCTGGCACAACACGGGCGAAGGCGGGCTGTCCCCCGCCCACCTCCAGGGTGCGGGAGTGATCTTCCAGATCGGGACCGCCAAGTACGGCGTGCGGAACGACGACGGCTCACTCGACCCGGCCGCGCTCGCCGATGTCGCCGCCCACGAGGCGGTCAAGCTCTTCGAGGTGAAACTGGCCCAGGGAGCCAAACCCGGCAAGGGCGGCATCCTGCCCGCCGCCAAGGTCACCCCCGAGATCGCCGAGATCCGCCGCATCCCCGTCCACCAGGACTCCATGTCACCACCCCGCCATGCCGAGTTCTCCACCACCGCGGGGCTGTTCGACTTCCTCGACGAGATCCGCTCCATCACCGGCAAACCGACCGGGATCAAGATGGTCATCGGCGACCCCGAGGAGATCACCCAGATCGCTGCGCTGATGGCCGAACGACCCGGTCGAGGCCCGGACTTCATCTCCATCGACGGCGGAGACGGGGGCACCGGCGCCGCCCCCCTCGTGCTCGCAGCCCACGCCGGTCTACCGATGCGCATGGCCCTCGCCGTCGCCGACCGCGTGCTACGGGAACACGAAGTGCGCGACGACGTCACCCTTTTCGCTTCCGGCCGCATCGCCACCCCCCAAGACGCCGCCATGGCGCTGGCGATCGGTGCCGACGCCGTCGGGATCTCTCGCGCCAACCTGCTCGCGTTGGGCTGCATCCAGTCGCTGAAATGCCACACCAACACGTGCCCCACCGGCATCGCCACCCAGGACCAGCGGAAGATGAAGGTGCTCGACGCCGACGCCGGGGCAGTACGGGTCGAGAACTACCTGCGCACCCTGATCCAGGAAACCGAAATGCTGGCGCGCTCGTGCGGCTACCACTCACCCGACCAACTCCAACCCAAAGACGCCCTCGTCCAGGTCGAACCCGGCCGCTGGGTCACCATCGACACGATGATGGCAACCCTCTGACCCAGAAACGCCACACCACCTCGCACTCCTCGGCCTCCGCGCAGGATGCCTGTCGGCGTCGATGAGATCCTGCACTTCTCCCGAGAACAGGCCCATGAGGTTCTGCGTGTGGGCGGACACGCGATCCGCGCCGGCGAGATCGCGGCAGTAGTCTCTCCCCGGAGCTACTCACCGTCGAAAGGGAATGGACGTGGATCTGAAGCAGAAGCTGATCGACCTCGCGCGAGAGGCGACCGGCGACCCCGAGATCGTCGTCGCGGGGGATTTCCAGCCCAAGGGACTGACGTGGAAGATCGCCGCAGGTGCGGTCGCCGGCTCGCTGCTCGGGGACGCCGTCGGGAGTGACACCGCACAGGCGATCGGAGCGGCGGGCGGCGGTGCGGCCGGTTACGTCGCCGGCACCTCGGGCGACCTGCCGCCGGTGATCGTGCTCGCGGCCAGCCCGTCGAAGCTGTACCTGATGACGTCGAACAACGCCAAGGGCATCATCCTGGCCAAGCATCTGGTGCTGATCGACACACTCGATCGGGAGAACCTCGAGATCGAGATGCACCAGAAGATGACGGTTCGGACCGCCGTCTTCACCGACACCTCGACGGGCAACGAGTACAGGATCGAGGGAAAGCGGATCCTGTTCCACCACATGAACGACATGCTCGATGCGCTGAAGATCCACGAGGCCGACGACGACGAGCACGAGACCGCCGTCCTCGCGGAGTGACCTGACGCGACGGCGCCACCGTCGCAGCTCAGGGGCTGCCGAATCCTCGCCGTCGCAGCCGTGACGGGCTGACGGCAGCGACGAGCAGCGCTCCGATCGTGATGCCGATGGCGGCGCCACCGATCACGTCGAGTGGGTTGTGTGCGCCGAGGTACACGCGGGCAACGGCGTTGAGTGACGCCACCAGCATCGGGAGCCAGCGCCACCGGCCTGGAAGTGCCGGCCAGAGCACGGTGGCCACGCCCCAGGCGATGATGGCGTGGCCGGAGACGAACGACAGCCCTTCCAGCGGGACGTCGCCGCGGAAGTTGCCACACTCGGTGTCGAACGCGTCGGGTGCACCGCAGATCGTCGAACCGGGACGTTCCCGCTCGACCAATTGCTTGACAACGGCGTGCTCCACCAGCAGCTTCAGAGGGACGAATGCGACGAGCGTGGCCGCCAGATACCACCGGTGCAGGACCGCTGCGCCGGCGGCGACGACCAACGGGACGAGCAGCAGCCCGGCCAGTTGGAACAGCCACATCGGCCCTTCGAGCCAGTCGGGCAGGTCGTTGACGGCGTGGAAGAGCGACTCCTCCCAGCCGGAGACGGTGCCGTCGGCTGCCACGAGACCCGCCGCAACCGCGACGAGCACTGCGATCCCGGCCACCACCAACCAGCGGGCTCGCTCACCGCCGGGTCGGGTGGTGTCGGCCGTGTTCTCGAGTTGGGGGCTCAGGTCGAGGCCTGCCTCGTGCGGGCAAGATCGACCAGGCCGAGCGCGCCGAGGCCGATCAGTGTCCCGAACGCCCAGCCACCGATGATGTCAGCGGGGAGGTGCACGCCGTGCACGACGCTGGCGATGCCGACCAGGGCAGCGAGCAGCGGCGGTACCCATCGCCAGCGGACCGGCAGCACACCCATCACCATGACGGCCGAGACCGCAGCCACGGCACTGTGACCCGAGATGAAGCCGAGCCCGCTGCCGTCTCCCTCGCGGATCACGATCTCGGGAATGAATGCTCGTGGCCGGCCGCGGCCGACGACCCGCTTCACGCCCTTGGCGCCGAACCAGGTGAACACACCCGCGGCGACGATCGCCCCACTCAGCAACCAGTCGCGACGAATCGCGTAGACCAGCCCGGCGGCGACCACGGGGCCACCGAGCGTGCCCAGCTGCATGATCGGGTACAGCATCGAGGCAACTGCATCGGGCAGGTCGTTGATCGTCTCGGTCAGCTCCTGCTCCCACATCGGGACCGGTCGCTGGACTGCGACCAGATACGACGCCGCGAGCGCCACGACGCTCGCGGCTGCCGCCGCGCCGGGATGCCGGAACCCGCCCCAGGGTGCGGCGCTGGTGGGGTCCTCGGTCGTCACGGCGGTCCATTCCACCACACGGTCGGCCCTCTCGTGAGCCATCCACCTCCGCCGCGACCTGCGCGGCGATACTGACGCCGGGCTCCGCAGGGAGGAACAGCAGGACATGACCACCACATTCGACGCCCTCGCTGCGGATCCGGAGGGCACCGACCTCACCGGATCCGGGGCGCGCGAGGAGTCCACACGGCGCTACAACCGTTCACCGGTCGACGTGCTCCGCCTCGTCGTGTTCGGCGTGATCGCGCTCACCGTCATCGCCGTCACGATCTGGGTCGAGGACGCCATCGTCGGCGTCGAAGAGGACCTGATCGCGCTGTTCGGCTTCCTCAGCTCGTCGGCGGAACGCGTCCTCCACGGGGCGTTGGAGATCTTCGTCATCCTCATTGCCGTCGTCGTCTACCTGCTGCCGATCATCAACCGGCGTCTGCGCCTGTTCGGCTATCTCGTCGCATCGTCGACCCTCGCCTTCGTGGCGATGCACGGCGCGCAGTGGCTGATCGACCGTGAGACCACGATCACTGCGCTCAACGAACTCGCCCGCCGTTCCGGGCTCACCGACACGGGGTCCGCAGCGGGCTCGGTGGGCGTCGCCCAGACCACGGCGATGTTCATCGCCCTCGCACCGTTCGTGACCCGCCGGTGGCGGCGGGCGGGCGCAGTGACCATCGCCCTGCTCGTTCTCCTCCGTCTCCTCGTCTCGGTCCGGCTGCCCGCTGAGCTGTTCGTGGCACTGCCCCTCGGCGCCTTCTGCGGCACGGCCGTCCTGCTCGCGTTCGGCCGCCCCGATCGCCGACCCACCGTCGAGGCGATCCAGGCCGCACTCGGGGATGTCGGCCTGCCCGTGGTGGAGGTCCACGTCGCCGAGGTCGACGCTCGCGGGTCCACGCCGTACTTCGCCACCATGGCTGACGGCACCGGCCTCTTCGTCAAGGTGCTCGGCTCCCAGGAACGTGCCGCCGACCTGTTGTTCCGCTTCTACCGCTTCCTCCGGTTCAAGAACGTGGGTGACGATCGACCGTTCTCGTCGCTCCGCCGCACGATCGAACACGAGGCGCTGATCGCACTGCTCGCCCGCGATGTCGGCATCCGCACCCCGCGGCTCCGCGGCATCGTCGATGTCGGTTCCGACTCGATGCTGCTGACCTACGAGATGATCGACGGCTCCTCACTCGACGGCATCGCCGGCGAGGAACTGACCGACGAGCTGATGGCTGCGATCTGGCAACAGATCGCCGACCTGCGCACCCACCGGATCGCCCACCGTGACCTCCGCCGGGCCAACGTCTTCATCGGCGACGACGCCGTTCCGTGGATCATCGACTTCGGCTTCTCCGAGGTCGCGGTGCCCGACACGATCCTCGACGCCGACGTCGCCCAGATGCTCGCCTCGCTCGCCGTGGCTGTCGGCGCCGACCGTGCCGTCGACGCCGCGGTCGGCGTCCTGGGGCCCGAGGCGGTCGGCGCGTCGTTGCCGCGCCTCCAATCGAAGGCACTGAGCGGCGCCACCCAGGAATCGCTCAAACAGCACCCGGGGCTGCTGAAGGAACTGCAGCGCGCCGTGGTCGACCGTTGCGCGGTCGACGACGTCGAATTCGTCGAACTCGAGCGGGTCAGCCGCAACATGATCGTCACGATCGTCGTCCTCACGCTGGCGACCTACTTCCTCTTGCCGCAGTTGGCAGATCTCCCCGGCATCGTCGAGCAGGTGCGTGAGGCCAACTGGGCGTGGGCGCCACTCATCATCCTGGCCTCGACCATGACGTACGTCGCTGCCAGCATCAGCGTCGCAGGAGCCGTCCCACCCCGACTGCGGGCCGGCCCGCTGTTCATGTCGAGCGTCGGCTCGTCGTTCGCCAGCAAGCTGGCCCCCGCCGGCTTGGGCGGGATGGCGCTCAACGTCCGATTCCTGCAGAAGCAGGGCATCGATCAAGCCGTCGCCGTGTCCGGAGTCGGGCTCAACACCATCGCCGGACTGGTCGGGCACATCAGTCTGGTCGTGGTGTTCCTGGTGTGGGCCGGCCGGGAGGCGTTCGGGAGCTTCGAGCTGCCCGACCCGAAGTGGTTCCTGATCGCCGTCGCCGTCGCCGTCGCGCTGATCCTCATCGGCTTCGCCATCCCGTTCACCCGACGGCTGTTCGTCGACAAGCTGCTGCCGATCCTCGCCCGCTCCTTCGACGGGATGCAGGCCGTGCTCCGCCGGCCCGGCAAGATCGCCATGCTGATCGGCGGCTCGGCACTCGTCACGTTCTCCTACCTCGCCACGCTCTACTTCAGCGTCGAGGCGTTCGGTGGCGGCCTTCCGTTCGCCACCGTCGGCGCCGTGTTCCTCGTCGGATCCGCCGTGGCACAGGCCGCACCGACACCCGGCGGGCTCGGTGCGATGGAAGCAGCGCTCATCGCCGGCCTCGTGTCGGCCGGACTCGACAACACCGTCGCCGTGCCTGCGGTCTTCCTGTACCGCCTGTTCACCTTCTGGGTACCGATCCTGCCCGGATGGATGTCCTTCCAGTGGCTGGAACGAAACGACTACCTCTAGCCCTTCGGTGGGTTCGTCGATCGCTGCCGCGAGTCGCCCACGTCCGTGGCAGGCTTCGACGCCGAGTTCGTCGTGACCGCGGCGCAGGTTCTGCACGAACGCATCGCCGCCGATCACGACCGAACCAGTGCGGCGTTCGAACTCTTTCGCTTCACGCCCCTGCTCTCCCTGCTCGACCAGATCCCGCTACAGCTCGTGCTGTTCGGCTCGGCGACGGTTCGGGTACCTGCCCTGCCGTGGGTTTCGCGCACTTGGCGGCCATCTCACCATCGCACACACTCTGACGAGGGCGTACGTGGCAGCCAACGCCCGGCAGAGGGAACGTTCACTGCGGCAGGAGCAGCCCGAGCTGACGGGACCTGGCGACGACCCGCCCCGACTCGTCCCAGAGCGTCCCGCTCTCGATCATCCGGCCCTCGACGAGATCGTCGCACTCGAATCGGGCCTGGATCCAGCCCGCCACCGGCCGGCGCCGCACGTGAACGGTCAGCTCGATCGTCGGGACCCAGCCGACCCGACCCACCAGGGTGTAGAGCGATGGCGGGAACGAGTCGGCGAAGAGAGCGAGAGTCAGCGCCGACGGCTCGCTGCCGTCATGGAGCCGGATCCAGCCGGCCATGACCGCACGGTCGGAGCCGCCACCGGCGACACACGCCGGATCGATCCGGATGTCGAGGCGGTCGAGGATCGGGAGCGCGACGCCCTGGTCGAGCTCGATCCTGCTGGGGCACTCCTCCGGCGACGGGATGGGCGGGGCGTCCCGTTGGAGTGACGGCCCGATCCCGACTGTCTCATCGAGGTCGCCGAGCGTGGCGAGCACGGCCAGGCGCTCCTTCCCGTCCTGCGTGAGCACACCCCGGACGACGGTGGTGGTGCGCCCAGAGCGGATCACCTCGCCACGGATCGCCGCCGGCTCTCCCCCGCTCACCGGGCGCAGATAGCTCGTCGTCACGCTCAACGGGTCGCAGTGCCCACCCAGCGAGGCCAGCGCCCGGACGACCGGCGCCGCCGCGTAGCCCCCATTCGGGGTGTCGCCGATGTTCCAGGCCGGGCTGGCGAAACATGTCCACTCACCCTCGGCGACCGGAATCGGCTCCGTCTCGGTGAGGAACTGGCTCACGCCACGCCGATCAGCTGGCGCTGACCGTGTAGGTCCGGCTCCGCGCCGAGCCGATGTAGCTGCTGATGTCGAGGAAGAAGCCGAGGACGACGAAGAACCAGCCGAAGGCGTTGATCGGGTCCTGCCAGTTCTCCATCAACACATAGAAGAGTGTGGTGTAGGGCAGGAACAAGAAGCCGATGAAGCCCTCCCAGAAGCTGTCGAAGGCCGTCTCGTTGTAGTCGCTGAACAACTCCAGCAGGAACAGCGCCACCCGCGGGAAGGCTGCTCCGATGAAGATCACCAGGCATCCACACATGTCAATCCACCTCGACGGTTTCGTTGAAGGTCTGGAGGACGGGGCGCGCGCCCCGGAATCGGATCCGGCACACCGACGCATGGTCGAGGTGGCAGTTCCAGGAGATCCCGATGTCGACGCCGAGCGCCCAGGCGACCGCCGACTTCATCGGGGAGACGTGGCTCACGACCACCACGTTCTCCTCGACTGCCCGCTCGATCAGATCGTCGCACGCACCGCGCACCCGCTCGTCGAGAGCGGCGAGGGACTCCCCACCCTCGGGGACGAAGTCGAAGTCCTCGATCCATCGTCGCCACACCTCCGAGGAGATGTCGCCGAGAGACGTGCCCTCGTACTTGCCGTAGGAGACCTCGAGCCAGCGGTCGTCGGTCTCGACCGGCAGCCCGAACGCCTCGGCGGTCTGCTGAGCCCGCTTGAGTGGGCTGGCGATCACCGAGTCGACCGCCACGGTCGCTCCCACCATCTGGGCGACGGCCCGCGCCTGTCGCTCACCGAGTTCGTCGAGATCCTGGTTCAGCCGCCCCTGGAGCAGACCGGCGGCGTTGGCAGGGGTTCGGCCGTGACGAACGAGGATCAGCACTCCTCCGAGTGTGGCACACGGCTCGAACCGTCCGACGACTGCCCTCAGCGGACGAGCGCGCCGACGGTGAGGTGGCCGTCGGAAAGGAAGCGACGCCGTCGGTCCCGCGTGTTGAATGCGTTCTCCCGCCAGAGCCACCCGCAGATCACGAAGCCGATGGCCTCCATCGCCACACTCCACGGCCCCCTGGCGAGGATCGGCAAGTCGGCATCGGAGAACTCGAGACCCGTGAACGGCCACCAGAAGACGTCGGTGTCGCTCCACGCCGCGTCGAACACGAGGTGGAGGATCATCCCGATCGGGAGGCCCAGTAGGAGGTGGCGGATCTGCTTGCGCCCCGATGTGGCGATCATGATCACGGCCAGCAGGGCGACGCTGACGGTGACGCTGTGCAGCGCCCGCGGACCGCCGAACAGCCCGTCGACGATCGGGAGCACCGACCCGACGATCAACAGCCGGTAGTCGAACGCCGGATCTCTGAACACCCAACCGACTGTGACGATCGCCGTGCCGACGAACCACAAGAACATGAGCGCTGCGTCACACCACGAGCATCCGCCCGCACTGCGGGCAGTCGGTGACCCCGCTCGCCGCCGCGGCTTCCTTCACTTCGTCGACCTCGGCGGCCGACAGATCGAGATAGCACCCCTCACACATCTTCCCGCTCAGCTTCGCGACGGCAACACCCTGGCTCTCCCGGACACGCTCGTAGCGGGCGATGGCGTGCTCGGGAATGCCCTCTCGGGCACTGGCCGCGCGCTCACGGAGGGTGGACTCCTCCCCGGCCATCTCGGCCAGCACCTCTTCCAGCGCGTCCGCGGCCGATGCCAACGCGTCCC
>CBFCWZ010000148.1:0-8907 GCA_965601935.1 uncultured Ilumatobacteraceae bacterium | reverse complement strand
CGGTGCCCGTCACGACCGTGCCGCTCACCACCACCCCACCCACCACCGCCCCGCCCACCACCGCCCCGCCCACGACCACCCCACCCACCACCACCCCACCCACGACCGTCGTCGAGGACGCCGACGAGACGCCGACCTCCACGACCGCTGCGGAGCCGAAGAAGACCGATCCGCCGGCCGCACCCGTCGGCCCGCAACAGCGTGGGCTGGTCACCGACATGACGCAGGTCCAGCCGATGATCGTGCCCGAGGTCACCGGTGGCATCCCTCTGATCGCCCTCGGTGACTCGGTGATGCTCGGTGCCGCGGAGGAACTCCAGGCAGCGGGGTTCGCCGTCGACGCGCAGGTCAGCCGCCAGATGGTCAACTTCCTGCCCACGATGCAGACGATGCAGAGTCGCGCCACCTACGGCGCGGCGGTGGTGGTGCACCTCGGCACGAACGGGTCGTTCTCCCAGTCCACCCTCGACTCGATGATGGCGACGCTGGTCGACGTGCCGATCGTCGTCGTGCTCACCGGGAAGGCCGACCGTGGCTGGGTGGCGGGCAACAACGCCATGCTGCGGGCCCTGCCCGACCAGTACCCCAACACGACGGTGCTCGACTGGGAGGTGCTCTCCCAGCAGTGCCCGGGGAACTGCTTCTACAGCGACGGGATCCACCTGCCCCAGGACGGCCAGAACTACTACACCGGCCTCGTGACCCAACTCCTCGGACTCGGCTGACGCCCGCCGCTGCTTGGGGTCCAAGGTCCAGGTGCGCGGTGCGACGTCGGCACGTAGTCTCCCCTCCATGACTACTCCCGTACGTGTCGCCGTCACCGGTGCTGCCGGCCAGATCGGCTACAGCCTCCTGTTCCGTATCGCCTCGGGCTCGATGCTCGGGCCCGACACCCCTGTGTCGCTGCAGTTGCTGGAGATCACCCCAGCCCTCGGTGCCCTCGAGGGTGTGAAGATGGAACTGGACGACGGGGCATTCCCGTTGCTGTCCGAGATCGTGTGCACCGACGACGCCGACACGGCGTTCGGCGACGCCGACGTGGCCCTCCTCGTGGGTGCCATGCCGCGCAAGGCGGGCATGGAGCGGGCCGACCTGCTCGAGGCCAACGGTGGCATCTTCAAACCCCAGGGTGAGGCGCTCTCACGCAGCGCGAAGCGGGACGTCAAGGTCCTGGTGGTCGGCAACCCGGCCAACACCAACGCCCTCATCGCCCAGGCCAATGCGGCCGACCTCGACCCGGGCCGCTTCACCGCGATGACCCGCCTCGATCACAACCGGGCGAAGACCCAACTGGGCCAGCGGCTCGGCGTGTCGGTCAACGACATCACGAAGATGACGATCTGGGGCAACCACTCCACCACGCAGTACCCCGACCTGTTCCACTGCGAGGTCAACGGCCAGAACGCCTACGCGCAGGTCGCCGACCACGAGTGGTACGACGGCACGTTCATCCCCACCGTGGCCAAGCGCGGCGCGGCGATCATCGATGCCCGCGGGGCCTCCTCGGCTGCGTCGGCTGCGTCGGCTGCCGTCGACCACATCCGCGACTGGACGCTCGGCACCCCCGAGGGTGACTGGGTGTCGATGGCCATCCCGAGCGACGGCAGCTACGGCGTTCCCGAGGGGATCATCTCCAGCTTCCCGTGCGTGTGCAAGGACGGGAAGTACGAGATCGTCCAAGGCCTCGACATCGACGACTACAGCCGTTCCAAGATCGACGCCACCGCCGCCGAGCTGCAGAGCGAGCGCGAGGCGGTCGCGGGTCTCGGACTCGTCTGAGCTGACGTGCCTCGCCGTCGGGCGAGCATCTCGAGAGCGGTCCTGCGGGGCCACTCTCGGCGCGTCGGGCCGTCGCGTCGAGGGGCACGAAGGGACGCCTCGGGTCCTCGCGTCTGAGGGTGCCGCCCCCGATCACGATCCGCCCGTGTCATCGAACCTCGGGAGATCGATCAGCTGACCGCGACGCGGCAGCTGATCTCGATCATCTGGTCGACGCCCTGCTTCAGCTCCTCGTCGGAGATCCGGACGGCGCTGCCGTCCTCGCCGAGAATGTCGCTCACCGTCATGATCGCCAGCGACTCGACCCGCTTGACCGCAGCGATCGTGTACATCATCGCCGCCTCCATCTCCACGCCGAGATGGCCGAGGTGCTTCCAGCGGGCGAACGTGTTCGGGTCGGGGTCGTAGAAGATCCCCGACGACACGATCGGGCCGACGTGGACAGGCTTGTCGGTCATCTCCCGGCTCAGCTGGGCGGCCTTCTCGGCCAGGGTGAACGTGGCGGTGGGTGCGTACCCGTCCTGCTGGGCGTAGCGCAACGGTGTCTGGTCGTCGGCGGTGGCCGAGACGCCGATCACCGTATCGCCCATCTGCATCCCGTCGGCGAGGCCGCCGCACGTGCCCACGCGCACGAGGCGGTTGACGCCGAGCATCAGGAGTTCCTCGAAGACGATGCCGGCGCTGGGGCAGCCCATTCCGGTGGACTGGACGCTGATGGGCGCTCCCTCGAACGTGCCGGTGTAGCCGAGCATCCCGCGTTCGGCGTTGACCTGACGGAAACCCTCGTCGAAGAACGTCTCCGCGATGTACTTCGCCCGCAAGGGGTCGCCCGGACACAGGACTGCGGGGGCGTAGTCGCCCTCCTCGGCACGCAGATGGATCGGCATGGCCCCGAGCGTAGACCGGGCGGCCCCGCGCCGTCGTCGGTGAGACCTGGGATCCAGAGGATGGTCTCCGGGATCGGCTCGAGATCGTGGAGGGGGATCGCCTGCGTGACAGGGGTTCGCCGAAGGTCGACGGGTGCCGGTTGAGGACCTGGTCAGTTCAGATGTGGGACCGACGCAGGGAGATTCTCGAGCACATGGTTGGAGAACAACTGAGCGACGAGCTCACCGCGGGGATCGACTCCGGCCCTCTCGTAGATGCCCTTGGTGTGGTCCCGCACCGTGTGGTGTGAGATCGACAACTCTGCCGCGATCTCGCGTGCGGTGAGTCCGCGGACGAGCAGCATGGTGACAGCTGATTCCCGCTGGGTGAAGTCGTGTGCGGTGAGCAGTACCGCCAGCAGGTCCCCGGCCCGGGCGGTGTTGTCGGCGAGTCCTCGAGACGGGGCGCTCGCCGACGCGATCACCGGAGAAATCGACTCGTGGTGTTGTCGGCGAGGGTCTTGCCGTTGGTCTGGCAGGTTGGGCAGTAGTTGACCGTGTAGCCCGAGTACTCGACCGCTCGGACCGTGTCGTCGCACACCGGACAGGGCTCACCGGTGCGGTGGTGGACCTGGCTCGCGCGGTCCTTGGACGAGCTCATGTCGGAGCGCTGGCGCTCCTCGCTGAGGCTCTCTTCGACACACTCGCGGATCGCCGGGACGAGGAGGGCGGCGCCTTCGGCGCCCAGCTTCTTCGTGGTGGCGAACGGCGAGATCTTGGCCCGATGGCAGATCTCGTTGGCGAGCCGTCGCCCCAGCCCGGCCACGACGCGCTGGTCGCGCAGGAATCCGTGGATGCGCATCGAGTTGGCGGCGAACAGATCCGCCAGTTCGGGTGGCTCGATGGTGGCGGCCTCCGGGCCGAGCTTGGCCAGCGGATCGGTGGACGTGAGCCGGCTCGAGGTGACGCACCACACGCCTGCCCGCCGTTCCTTGCCCTGCTCGGTGAGCAGCAGGGCTCGCTCGTCGATGGATCCGTCGCCACGTTCTGTCGGCTCGAACAGGAAGCGGGCCTGGCCGCCGCGTGGCTTGGCGGAGAGTTTCGCGTCGGGAAGGAGACGGCCGCCCTGCATCAGATGGATGACGAAGGTGACCTCACCGAAGTCGAGCAGCAGGTACTTGCCGCGGCGGCCGACGATGGTGAGGGGCTTGCCGTAGGCCGCATCGGGTGCGGGAAGAGCGGTCTTGAGGGCGGTGAAATTGAACGGGTGGAACTTCTGGAGGGTCCGGCCGGCGAATTCAGCGCTGAGTCGTTCGGCGTGGGCCTGGATCTCGGGCATCTCCGGCACGGTCCGAACCCTTCCCGGTCACTCGTACCGAGTGCTCTCACGAACGGTCTGGAAGGCGGCGTCGAGAGCACCGAACACCGGCTGGCTGTCGATCAGCTTCTGCTGGTCGCCGTAGAGCCGGATGTGGCCGTTGACGAACGCCTCCTGGGCGTTCAACTCCCGGTTGGCCACCGCGACCGCCGTGTCCCAGCTCTGCTCCATCCGGATGTCCTCGGGCTCGGCCGGCCCTGCGCCGAAGCGGACCTCACCGTCTCCCACCACGAGGTGGTAGACGACGTCCCCCTCGGGGCCCTCCGTGACCACCTGGGTGCACCCGATGGCGTAGTGGCTGGCGGCTTCGCGCATCGAATCGCTGGCGGCGAGCTCGGCGGACATCGTGTTGATCCAGGCGAGGCTGAGGTAACGGATGGAACCCGGTTCGTCGGGCGACGTTGCGTCCTGCGTCACGTCCGTAGTCTGCCCGATGATGAACGGATCCGGTCGCAGTCGGGAGGGCCGTCACGACGGAGCAGTGGAGGAGTGGCTGTTCGCGGCCTGGACCCCGACCGCCGACCTCGGTCTTCTCTCGGGCCACCGGATCGTCGGGCGGACCGCCTGGTACTGGGCCGCACTCGTGCGGGCGGGGCGGGACCTGCTGCACATCACCGACTTCGACGTGCCGGTGCGCAGCGACCCGTTCGTGGTGAAGGGCGAGGCGCTGTGGGCCGAGCACACCTGTGATTCTCCGTTCGAGCAGTGGTCGATCGGAAACGAGACCTACGCGGCAGCACTCGGCGACCCCGAAGATGCCCTGGGCCGGGCCTACGGGACGCCCACGCCGATCGCCTTCGACCTCGAGTGGTACGCCGTCGGCGAGGCCGTCGACCTGGCAGCGGGCTATTCGCAGTCGGGGGTGGTGCACGGGGCGATCGAGATCCTCGGCGAGCCGGCCGTGGAGTTGGAGGAGATCCCGGCAGCCCGCTGGCATCGCTGGGTCCACACCGACCCGAACGACCCACGGGCAATGAGCCCGCTGGAGTTTCCCGACGCCGTCGCCCACACCGGCCTCCGTGCCCCGTTCCGCTTTCCCGACGCAACGATCGCCGACCTCGTCCTCACCGCCGACGGCTGGGCCGAGCGCCGCCCCCGCTGACGGTCTCCCGTTTGCGTCGCGGGTTTCGCCGCATGCGGACCAAATCCGCGACGCAAACGGGGACGGCTGCCAGGATCGGGGCGATGGCGTACGAGAAGGACATCCTCGACGAGTTGGCGGACATGCGGAAGGGTCCGCAGTACCCCACGGTCGAGGTCGCGCCGGGGATGGTGATCGAGGACCGGGGGAGCGGTTTCGTCGGCGACGTGGTGCGCTGGAATGCCGAGGGCGTCACCCTCAGGGACCGGAACGAGTACCTCCGTCACTTCGGGTGGAAGAAGGGCGGGTTCCTCATCGAGGGGCGTCCGGTCTCACTCGCTCGCCCGCAGACGGCTCCTGTGGCCACTCAGAAGGTCACGCCATCGGGTTCGATCGCCGGCGACGGCCGGGCCAAGGTGGCCAGGGCCAGCCGCATCTGGGTCGAGGGAACGCACGACGCCGAACTGCTGGAATACGTCTGGGGCGACGACCTGCGCGACCTCGGGATCGTGGTCGAACCGATGCACGGTGCCGACGACCTCGCCGCGATGGTGACCGACTTCCGGCCCGGCCCCGAGCGTCGCCTCGGCGTGTTGCTCGACCACCTCGTGCCCGGCTCGAAGGAGTCGCTCATCGCCGCCGAGGTGAACGACCCGAACGTGCTCGTCACCGGTCACCCGTTCGTCGACGTGTGGGCCGGCATCCGGCCCGAGGTCGTCGGCCTCGAGAAGTGGCCGAACGTGCCGAAGGGCGACCTCCCTTGGAAGGAGGCGTTGTGCCGACGTCTCGGTGTCCCCTTCGACGGCTTCTGGCCTCGCCTCCGCAACGGGGTGAAGAGCTATGCCGACCTGTACCCGGAGTTGGTGGGCGCGGTCGAGCAGCTGATCGACTTCGTGGCCGAGTAGACGCGAAGAGGGACGGCCCGAAGGCCGTCCCTCTCACGGTCGATCGATTGTGAGCGCGCTCTACACGAAGGCGCTGGCGAACACCAGGCTGACGATGGTCATGACCTTGATGAGGATGTTCATCGAGGGACCAGAGGTGTCCTTGAACGGGTCGCCCACGGTGTCGCCGACGACGGCGGCCTTGTGCGGGTCGGAGCCCTTGCCGCCGTGGTGGCCGGTCTCGATGTACTTCTTGGCGTTGTCCCAGGCTCCACCGGAGTTGGCCATGAAGATGGCGAGGGCGAAGCCGGTGACGAGTGCGCCGGCGAGCAGGCCGCCGAGGGCGTCGACGTCGATGAAGCCGACCACCAGCGGTGCCACGACGGCGAGGGCGCCGGGGATGATCATCTCGCGGAGGGAGGCCTCGGTGGAGATGGCGACGCAGCGGGCCGAGTCGGGCACGACGCCCTCCTTGCCCTCACGCAGGCCGGGGATCTCGCGGAACTGGCGGCGCACTTCCTCGATCATCTTCTGGGCGGCACGACCGACCGCGTCGATGGTGAGTGCGGCGAACAAGAAGGGCAGAGCGGCGCCGATGAACAGGCCGACGAAGACGTCGACCTCGCCGACGTTGAGGTTCAGCACCGTCTCGCCGGCACTCTCGGAGAGGACGGCGAACTCGAAGCTCTTGAACAACGCCAGAGCGGTGAGCGCTGCGGAGCCGACGGCGAACCCCTTGGCCACGGCTGCCGTGGTGTTGCCGAGTGAGTCGAGGGCATCGGTGACCTCGCGGACCGACGGGTCGAGCTCGGCCATCTCGGCGATGCCGCCGGCGTTGTCGGCGATCGGGCCGTAGGCGTCGACGGAGACGACCACGCCGGTGGTGGCCAGCATGCCGATGGCGGCCACGGCGATGCCGTAGATGCCACCGCCGTCACCGAGTGTCTGCTCGCCGCCCCAGTAGGCGATGCCGACACCGGCGACGATGAGGCCGACCGAGGCGGCGACGGAGACCATGCCGGTGCTGATGCCGCCGAGGATGGTGGTGGCGGGCCCGGTCTCGGACTGCCGGGCGATCTTCTTGACCGGCCCGTAGTGGTCGGAGGTGAAGTACTCGGCGGTCTTGCCGAGCGCCCAGCCCACGACGAGGCCACCGATGACGGAGAGGGCGAGGCCCCACTGCTTCTCGAACAGGTCACCGTCGTTGAAGAGCCAGTAGGCCACGCCGACCGTGCCGACGGCAGTGATTCCCATGGCGACGTTGGTGCCCATGTGGAGTGCCCGGCTGAGAGCGTGCGAGTCGGTGGAGTCGCCGCCCTTCACCAGGAACGATCCGATGATCGAGGCGATCATGCCGACGAACGCGATCGCGATCGGGAACATGAGGAGCGGGAGGACCTCGCCGAGCCCCGCGTCCTCCGCTTCGAGGGCGACCCCGCCGATTCCCGCGAAGGCGACGAGCGAGATCGGCGCGATGATCGAGCCGGCGTACGACTCGAAGAGGTCGGCGCCCATGCCGGCCACGTCGCCCACGTTGTCGCCCACGTTGTCGGCGATGGTGGCCGGGTTGCGGGGGTCGTCCTCGGGGATCCCGGCCTCGACCTTGCCGACCAGGTCGGCGCCGACGTCGGCGGCCTTGGTGTAGATCCCGCCGCCGACACGGGAGAAGAGGGCGATGGTGGAGGCGCCGAGGCCGTAGGCGGTGACGATCGAGAAGGCGTCCTCGACCTCGAGCCATTCGACGAACAGCAGGTAGGTGACCATCAGACCCAGCAGGGCCAGACCGGCGACTGCGAAGCCCATCACCGCGCCACCGCGGAAGGCGATCGGAAGCGCCTTGCCGGGACCGGACTTGGCGGCCTCGGTGGTGCGGGCGTTGGCCATGGTGGCGACCGTCATGCCGGCGTACCCGGCAGTGGCCGACAGGACCGCGCCGAGCACGTAGCTCACGGCGGCCAGCGGCGCGATGACGATCGCCAACAGGATCAACATCACGAGGGCGAAGGCGGCGACCCACGTGTACTCCCGTTGGAGGAAGGCACGGGCGCCCTTCTGGATCTCGGTCATCAGGAAGACCATGCGGTCGTTCCCGGCCGGAGCAGCTTCGACGGCCTTGTAGTAGTACACAGCGAGCACGAGCGCGGCGATTGCCGAGAGCGCTGCAAGATACGGGACTACGTCCACGGGGTATGCCTCCTGGGCGTTGACGACACTGTCAGGGTTCCGCAAGCGGAACCGGAGCCATGATGGCCGGTGCGGCAGGCTATGGCCGAATCAAGACAATGGCACGGATGCCGGAGAAGTGGTCGGGTACTTGGACCTTTCCCCACTGGTGGATTGGGTTCGGTCTCCGGATGTCGGAGTAGGTTCGGGGCCCATGGCAGAGACGTTGGCGCGCGGCCCGGTCACCGGGACCGCCGTGAAGACGGTGAAGCGGAAGCCGTTCTTCATCGATCTGTATTCGACCGCCGTGGGCAAGAAGTACGTCATGGCCCTCACCGGCCTGATCGGCGTGGGCTTCGTCGTCGTCCACATGATCGGCAACCTCAAGCTGTACTTGGGCGTCGTCGCCGAGGGTGACGAGTTCATCTACGACGCCGACGTGTACGGCGAGTTCCTGCGTGAACTGCTCGTCCCGATCCTGCCCCGCACGGTTGCGCTGTGGCTCCTCCGGTTCGTGCTCATCGGAGCGGTGCTGCTCCACATCCATGCCGCCTATGGCCTCACGGTTCTCAACCGCAAGGCCCGGTCGGTGAAGTACCAGTCGAAGCGCGACTACGAGGTCGCCAACTTCGCCAGCCGCTCGATGCGCTGGACCGGCATCATCGTCGCCCTCTTCATCGTGTGGCACCTGGCCGACCTCACCTGGGGCTGGGTCAATCCCGACTTCGTGCGCGGCGAGGTGTACTGGAACGTGAG
>CBFCWZ010000147.1:0-8929 GCA_965601935.1 uncultured Ilumatobacteraceae bacterium | reverse complement strand
CAGGTTGGGGTTGTAGCTCCGCACGAGCTGAAGCGCAAACCTGAAGCGGTGTCTGACACCATCGCGTCACGGTTCGGGGAGGCGGGGGCCGGCGATGCGGAGGTCGTCTCTTCTTCGCGTGATGCCGCGGGCGTCGAGTTCGGAGGCGAGCGGGAGGGCGTACTTGCGGCTGGCGCCGGTGGCGTCGCGGAACTGGGCCACGGTGAATCCCTCCGGGTTCGCTTCCAGGAGCCTGGCCGCCTCGACTGCGGCTGCGTCGACGGTGTCGGCGTGGAACACCACCCCGTCGCGTTGAACGATCAGGCCGCGCCGCGCCAACTCACGAACATCGTCGCGGGAGACACCTTCCACTGCCGGTGGTGCGAATCCACCGGCCTTCAGGGCGGCGAGCGCCGGATGGTCGGCGTACGGATCGACCGCATCGACAGGGCGGACGCGGCCGCCCTCGGTGTCGAGGTCGTCCATCGCGGCGAGCACGGTCCGTTCCCGTTCGTCGAAGGCGGCGAGGTCGACACCGGCGGGTCCCGCGTCCTCGACGCGTGACGCGATCGACACGCGCAGCTCCTCGAGTGCTGCCTCGGTGGCCACCCAGTCACCGACCGTGGGCGAGCGCACTTCCCCTGTGAGTCGCTCCAGCTCCTCGACCGTGACCCACCCACGTTCGTCGACGACCCGGTCGACCGAACGATCGGGTGCAGCGCGCGAGGCGCGCAGGACCGGGGCGATGTCGAGCACCTCCCCTCCCCCGACGGTTTCGTCGCGCCCCGACTCGCGGAGGATGAAGCGGTCCCCGGGGAGCAACGGCAGCGGCTCGGGCAGGAAGAGCCGAATCGCTCCACCGCGTGCGGGACCGAGTGCCTCCGTACCGAGCACCCGCACCTTCACCGAGTGCTCGCCGGAACCGAAGTAGGCGACGTAGGCACCACGCCTCGACACCTCGTGGGAGAGCGTGCCGAGCACGTTCAGCGACGCATCGACGCGGTCGGTGGTGAGCCAACGGTCGGGCTCGACCACTGCGTGCCCGCGATGCAGATCGCCGTGGTCGACGCCCGCCAGGTTCAAGGCCACACGGTTCCCGGGTGCGATCGAGTCGACCGATCGGCCAGCCGTTTGGATCGCCCGTACACGGGCCGGCTCACCTCCGGGCTCCACGACGACCGCGTCGTCGACGGCGACGGACCCGTCGACGAGTGTGCCGGTGACGACGGTGCCGCTTCCCTTCGCCGCGAAGACACGATCGATCCAGAGCCGGGTCCGGCCACGGTCCACCGCCGCGGGACCCTCGCGCACCAACGCGTCGAGCGCCGCCTTCACGTCGTCGAGGCCGTGACCCGTCATCGCGGAGAAGGGGATCACCGGAGCACCGTCGAGGAACGTGCCCTCCACTCGCTCGCTGATCTCCAGTTCGGCGATCTCGAGCATCTCGTCGTCGACCAGGTCGGCCTTGCTGAGCACGACGATCCCGGAACGGATACCCAGCAGCTCGAGGATCCGCAGATGCTCCTCGGACTGGGGCTTCCAGCCCTCGGTGGCAGCGATCACGAAGACGCACGCCGTCACGCCGCCCACCCCGGCCAACATGTTGCGCAGGAACCGCACATGGCCGGGGACATCGACGAAGCTCAGGTCGGTACCCGACGGCAGCGTGGTGTGGGCGAAGCCGAGGTCGATGGTGAGGCCGCGGCGCTTCTCCTCCTCGAAGCGGTCGGGGTCGGTGCCGGTGAGGGCCAGGACGAGCGACGACTTGCCGTGGTCGACGTGCCCCGCCGTGGCGATGACCGTCACGAGCCGGCCCCGGCAGCGGACTGCAGCGCCGAGACGATCACGGGGTCGTCGGCGGGGGCGACCGCGCGGAGGTCGATCGACGTCACGCCGTCACGGGAGCGGGCGATCACCGGCGGGTCGTGGGCCCGGAGCGGAGCGACCACGTCCTCCTCGACGACGACCCCGCAGGACGGCATCGTGATGCCGGGAGCCGAACCCGCTCCGGGGAGCGCATCCATCTCGGCGACCCGGCCGGCACCGGCTGCGTCCACGATCGACTCGGCACGGCGACGCAACTCGGCCACCGGGGTGGCGACGAGCTTCCAGAACGGGAGAGCGTCGAGGTCGCGGTCGAGGTAGGCGAGAGCGGTGCGCTGGAGGGCACCGAGCACGAGCCCGCCGGGGCGGAGCGCCCGCGCCAGTGGGTGCCGTGCACAGGCCGCCACGAGGTCGGCGCGGCCGGCGATGAGGCCGGCCTGGGGACCGCCCATCAGCTTGTCGCCGCTGAACGTGACGAGGTCGGCCCCGTCACGCAGGGTCTGTACCGCTGCGGGCTCGCCCACCAGCCAGGCCGGAGGTGGACCTCCCAGCCAAGGGCAGGCGGCGTCGATGAGTCCACTGCCGATGTCGGCCACGACCGGCACGCCGAGCGTTGCCAACTCCTTCACCGACGTGTCCTCGACGAAGCCCTCGACGCGGTAGTTGCTGGGATGGACCTTGAGAACGAGGGCCACGTCGCTCCCCGGCCGGGCGAGCGCTCCCTCGTAGTCGCGGAGGCGGGTGCGGTTGGTCGTCCCCACGTCGAGCAGCCGTGCCCCCGACTGCTCCATCACGTCGGGCACGCGGAAGGAGCCACCGATCTCGACGCTCTCCCCGCGGCTGACGGGGACGTCCCGCCCGTTCGCCAGCGCAGCCAGGACGAGGAGAACTGCCGAGGCGTTGTTGTTCACCACCATCGCCGACTCGCTCCCACACAAGCGGGCGAAGAGTTGGCCGACAGCGGTCTGGCGAGAACCCCGCTCTCCGGTGCGGAGGTCGAACTCGACGGTCTGGGCCATTGCCTCCTGGTGGTGCGCGACGGGTGCACGGCCGAGGTTCGTGTGCAGGAGAACTCCGGTGGCGTTGACGACGCCGGTGAGGAGCGATCGACGGAACGCCGCGGCTCGAGCCGGTGCGCCGTCGACATCGCCGGCGGAGATGGCCGCGCGGGCGATGTCGACGAGGATCGGGTGAGGCAACCCCGAGGAACTCAGCGAGCGGGCCAGGGAGTCCACCGACGGTGGACGCGACGGTGCAGTCATGTTCGCCCCCGGACGTGCAGCGTCGCCATCGGCTCAACCATAGGTGTGAGTTCTAGAGTGCGCCAGGTGAGCCTTCCCGTGCCGATCGTCCAGCTCGACCCCGACCTGCCGCTCCCTGCCTACGCCCACGAGGGCGACGCCGGTCTCGACCTCTACGCCCGGGAAGACGCCCGCCTCGCAGCCGGCGGCGGGCGGGCGCTCGTCCCGACGGGGATCTCGATCGCCATCCCGATGGGACACGGCGGCTTCGTCCTCCCGCGCAGCGGACTTGCACTGAAGCACGGCCTCAGCGTGGTCAACGGGCCGGGCCTGATCGATGCCGCCTACCGCGGCGAGATCAAGGTGATCCTTGTCAACACCGACCCCCACGAGGCCTACGACGTCGCCCGCGGCGACCGCGTCGCCCAGCTCGTCATCCAACGCGTCGAGGAAGTCCACTGGCAGGTGGTCGACACGTTGGACGGCATCGACCGCGGAGGCGGCTTCGGCCACTCCGGCCGCTGACCGTTGGTGTCCGATACCGCTCGCAGGTTTGCGCTGCAGATTCGCCGGAACCTGAAGCGGAAACCTGAAGCGGTGTCTGACACCGTGGCGTCTAGCCCCAGGCGAAGACGGGTTGTTCGAAGTCGTCGACTCGTTCGTGGTGGCGGCCGTCGAGCGCGACCCAGCGGAACTGGACGAGCATGGCTCCGGTGGGGGCGTGGATGAGGTCGCCACCCAGCGGGACCTGGACGACGGGACGGTCGCTCTCGGGGATCGACACGAAGCGTGGGGAGTCGGCTCGCGACAGCTCGTGGAGGCCGATCCGGTAGGCGGCGAACACCTCGCCGGGGTCAGGGTCGAACACGATGTCGGGACCGCCCCACACGACCACCGGAGTGATGACGTACCCGGAGCGCGTGGCGTAGTCGTCGAGGAGTCCGAGCACGTGCGACTCGTCGAGCGAGACCCCGATCTCCTCGTCGGTTTCGCGGAGCGCCGCCTCGATCGGGGTCTCGCCCGGGTCGAGGCGCCCGCCTGGCAGCGCCCATTGTGCAGCGTGCCGGTTCAACCCGGCCGATCGGCGGCAGAGCACGAACGCGGCCCCGCCGGCGACGTCGGACATCCGTCCGTCGAGCCCGGTGGTGTCGGACGGCACCATCGACATGTCACCGTCCCACAGGTGCGGGTCGTCGGCATCGGAACCCTCCTCGGAGTCGACCAGCAGGATCGTCACCGCCGCGTGGCGCCTGTCGTCGAGCGGGATCTCACGACGCTCGTGCTCGGCGAGGTTGGTGCGAACGCGTTCGCGCAGCGCGTCGTCGAGAAGGATCGGTGCCGGACGGACCACGCCAGAACTCAGCCCCGGTAGCCGTTGGTGATGGGGAGCCGGCGGTCCTTGCCGAACGCCTTCTCGCTCACCCGCACACCGGGGGGCGACTGCCGTCGCTTGTACTCGGCGATGTCGACCAGCCGGGTGATGCGCCGCACCATCTCCTCGTCGTGGCCCAACTCGATGATCTCGCCGGCGGTGCGGTCGCCCTCGATGTAGAGCTCGAGGATCGGATCGAGCACGTCGTACGGCGGGAGCGACTGGTCGTCGCGCTGGTCCGGCCGCAGCTCGGCCGACGGAGGCTTGATGATGACGTTCTCGGGGATCACCTCACGACCGGCCCGGCGATTCACGTAGCGACACATGTCGTAGACGCGCAGCTTCAACACGTCCTTGATCACGCCGTACCCACCCACCGAGTCGCCGTAGATCGTGAAATAGCCGACGGCCATCTCGCTCTTGTTGCCGGTGGTGAGCACCATCCAGCCGAATTCGTTGGAGAGTGCCATGAGGGTCTGCCCGCGACACCGGCTCTGCAGGTTCTCGTAGGTGAGACCCGGTTCACGGCCCTCGAAGCTCGGTTCGAGCATCTCGAGGAACGCGGTGAACGACGGCTCGATCGAGATGGTGCGGTAGTCGATGCCCAGGTTCTCGGCGAGGGTCTCGGCGTCAGTCTTGGAGTGGTCGGAGGAGTACCGCGACGGCATCGACACGCCGTGCACGTGCTCGGGCCCCAGTGCATCGGCGGCGATGGCGGCCACGATGGTGGAATCGATCCCCCCGGACAGACCGATCACCACGTCGGAGAACCCGTTCTTGCGGCAGTAGTCACGGGTGCCGAGAACAAGGGCGTCGTAGAGCTCGGCGTCGGGGTCGAGCAGATCGTGGATGCACGGCGGCTGCAGCTCGGCTTGCACAACCGGGCTCTCGGAGACGTCGACGATCGGAAGCGGTGAGTCGGTCGCCCGCCCCCGCGGGTCGAGCAAACGCTTGCGGTACACGGGCGGGATCGCGACGTCGACGATCAGCAGGTCCTCGACGAACTGCTGCGACCTGGCCAGGAGCCCGCCCTCGTGGTCGAACACGACCGAGCCACCATCGAAGACGAGCTCGTCCTGCCCGCCGACCTGATTGACGTAGACGATGGCGCAGTGCGAGTCGGCGGCGCGGGTGGCGAGCATCCGTTCGCGGTCGGCGGCCTTGCCGGCCCGGAACGGTGAGCCGTTGATGTTGATGTTCAGTTCGGCGCCGGCTGCGGCCTGCTCGGCAACCGGTCCGAAGGGGCTCCAGATGTCCTCGCAGATCGAGACACCGACCTTCACGCCACCGATCGAGTACAGCTCGAGCGGATCGGAGTCGTAGCCGGCGGTGAACCAGCGCTGCTCGTCGAAGACGGCGGTGTTCGGCAGCAGTCGCTTGTGATACGTGCCCCGCACCTCGCCGTTGGCACACACGGCGGCGGCGTTGTAGAGGTCACGGTCGCGATCGACGAACCCGACCACAGCGGCACACCGGCGGGTTCGGGCGGCGAACTTGCCGAGCACGTCGAGATTGTCGTCGACGAAGCCGGGCTTCAGAACGAGGTCCTCCGGGAGATATCCGGTGACCGAGAGTTCCGGGAAGGCCACGATGTCGCAGCCTGCAGCCTCCGCGAGGTCGTAGGCCTCGGCGAGCAGCGCGAGGTTGCCCTCGAGGTCCCCGACGGTGGGGTTCAGCTGGGCGAGCGCGACCCTCAGCATCGTCACGATCGCGAGGCTATCCGCGCCGGGTTCCCGGGCTCCCGTGGAACGGTTCGGGCGCGGGGGATGGGTTCCTCGCGGTCACCGCGTCACCCCAGGTCGAACAGGTCGCGGTCGTGCGCGACACTCGATGTGGAACAGGGCTCCTGATCTGGCACTATTGGGCAAGTGCGTTGGTTGAGTCTTGTGATCGTCAGTTTGACGATTGCAGGTGCGTGCACACCCGGCGACGGGCCGGAATCGATTCCACTCCCGACCTCTCCCGACACCACCACCAGCACGACGTCGACCATCGTCACGACCACCACGTCGACCACCAGCACGACCGTGGTCCCACCCACGTTCCTGGCCACGATCCGACGTACCACCGATGGTGTGCCCCACATCGTCGCCGACGACATCGAGAGCCTGGCCTACGGGCAGGGCTGGGTGAGCGCCGAGGACGCGGGCTGCAACCTCATCGACCAGGTCCTCAAGGTCCGGGGCGAGCGGGCCGGCCACCTCGGGCCGGGTGAGAACAACGCCAACGTCGAGAGCGACTTCGGCTGGCGAGCCCTCGGCCTCTACGACACCGCAGTCGCCGACTTCGACACCACCGACACCAAGGTCGTGGCGACGTTCACGGCCTTCGCCGAGGGTTGGAACGACCACCTCGCCGATCGTGGGGCCGACGGCCTCGCGGGCTGGTGCGCCGGGGCGGCGTGGGTGCGGCCGGTCCAGCCCGTAGAGGTCTACGCCTACGCCAGGTCGGTCGCCCTCATGGGCAGCGGCGGGCAGCTCCTTCCGTTCATCACGTCGGCTCAGCCTCCCGAGCAGGAGTCGGCTGCCAACGGAATCGTCTCGGCCACCACGTCGGCCGCGTTCGCCGACCTGTTCCGCCCGGAAGAGACCGGCAGCAACGCCTGGGCGATCGGACAGGAACGCGTGGAGGGCGGCGAGGGCGGGCTCCTGCTCGCCAACCCCCACTTCCCGTGGGAAGGCGAACTCCGCTTCAACGAGGTCCATCTCACCGTGCCCGGCGAGATCGACATCTACGGTGCCCAGCTGAGCGGGCTGCCCGGCGTGGGGATCGGTTTCACCGAGGATGTTGCGTGGGCACACACGGTGTCGGCCGGCAAGCGGTTCACCGCCTACCTCCTCACGCTCGACCCCGAGTCTCCGACGACCTATCTCGTCGACGGCGAGAAGAAGACGATGACCGCGACGCGCCACGAGGTCGAGATCCTCCGGCCGGACGGCTCGGTCGACGTCGAGACGCGCCGGCTCTGGGCGACCGAGCACGGCCCGGTCCTCGACTTCCCAGGGATCGGGTGGAGCGCAGAGAACGTCCTCACCTACCGCGACGCCAACATCGACAACGACGAGTTCGTCGTCCAGTACGTGGACATGCTCGAGGTGGAGAGCCTGCAAGATCTGGTGAGCGTCCACGAAGAGCACCAGGGCGTGCCCCTGTTCAACACGATCGCCACCAGCAGCAGCGGCGAGGTCTGGTACGCCGACACGTCCGCCGCTCCGAATCTCAGCGACGAGGCCGAGGAGATCTTCAAGAGTCTCCGACGGAGCGGTCCGCTGACGAAGATGGCCTACGAGAACGGCGTGATCCTGCTCGACGGATCGGACAGCCGCTTCAACTGGGAAGAGGTCGACGGGGCACGGGATCCCGGACTCGTTCCGTGGGCAGAACTCCCGAAGATCCGCCGGTCCGACTACGTGTTCAACGCCAACGACTCGTACTGGGTGCCGAGCGCCGAGTTCACGCTCGACGGCGACTACTCGATCGTCCACGGCGAACGGGACACGGCCCGCTCGATGCGGACCCGCCAGAACGCTCAGGTACTCGACTCCCGCAACTCGCTCGGCCTGGCCGGCCCCGACGATCGCTTCTCCGCCGACGAACTGCGTGACGCCGCGTTCGACAACAGCTCACAGAACGCGGCACTGCTGCTCGATGCGCTCGTCGAGGCGTGCCGGGAACAGCAGTTCATCGAGGTCGGCCCGCTGCTCGACGTCGACGGGAACGAACTCGTCCCCGCGGGTGAGGTCAACGTGAGGCAGGCCTGTGGCATCCTCGCCGCATGGGACGGGCGCTATGACCTCGACCAGTCGGGGCCGATCCTGTGGCGCGAGACGATGGCGCAGTTCGACGAGCAGCAGTTCCGCCAGGCGGGCCAACTGTTCCAGGACGACTTCGACCCCGACCGCGCCACCCGGACCCCCGGTGTGCCGAGCGACAACATCCAGCCCCTCCTCGGCGCGTTCGCGAAGGCGGTGCAGATCATCCAGGTGGAGGGGTTCGCTCCCGACTCCACCCTCGGCGCGGCGCAGTTCACCGAGCGGGGTGGGGAGCGGACCGCCATCCACGGTGGCACCGGTCGCGACGGCGTCACGAACATCGTGGGGTGGACCGACAGCCTGAACTCGTCCACCGAACCTCGTGCCGCCCGCGCCGAGCCGATCGTGCCCGACACCGACATCCGCGGTGGTGGCTACGCCGTCAACGTGGGCACCAGCTTCCTGTTGGCGGTCGATCTGACCGGTGACGATCCAGAAGCCTGGGCGATCCTCACCTACGGACAGACGATCGACCCCACCTCCGAGCTGTACGCCCGGCAGACGGTGCGCTACAGCGAGAAGGACTGGCGCACCGTGGCATTCAGCGAGGAAGCGATCCTGGCCGACCCGAATCTGACCGAGATCACCGTGTCGCGCGCGTGACCTGGTCGTTCGGTCCCGGCACCGAGCCGGTGGCGATTTAACACGCCGTTCACAATCGGGCAACCACTGGGCAACCGCCCGCTGCCACGCTTCCCCTC
>CBFCWZ010000146.1:0-8977 GCA_965601935.1 uncultured Ilumatobacteraceae bacterium | reverse complement strand
ATCAACGCGCTTGCAGTCTCCGACTCCCTCATCGTCACCGGCCACGACACCGGAACCATCGAGGTCCGGTCGCTCGAGGGGGCGGGAGAGCCCGTCTCCTTCTCGCCTCACGCTGGGCAGGTCGATGACGTCGCCGTGACATCGGACGGCACGATCCTCTCGGCCGGTGACGGAGTCGTGAGGTTCTTCTCCTCCGAAGGACGTTCGCTCGCGCTGCCACTCCCGATCTCGGCCGAGGTCATTTCGATGGCCGGATCGGGCGAACGGTTGGTGATCGCTCGCCGCAGCGAGGGGCAGATCATCGTCGACACCCGCTTCGGGCCGCTCGTCGAAGCCGAGCGACCCGTCGACACATACGCCCAGGTCTCGCCGGACGCGCCATACCACGACGTTCCGAGCGCGGACTTCATGTCGATGAGCCTCGTCGATCTTGAGAACGGGACCGTCGTCAGGGACGTGGACGTCTCGCAGATCCATCCTGTCGGCTTCCGCGGTGCCCCCCTCTACTCGATCGACGGTGAGTGGTTGATGACGACCGACCCCAGCACGGGCACCGTCGGGGTCACCGAGATCCTTGGCGATCGCCAATACGCGCTCGACATCGCGACGGTCTATGGAGAGCTGTACGAGTCGGACGTCCTCGATGCGCGAGGGGCCCTCCGTCCCGACGCGGGCGGTGACCGCATGTTCATGCTTCTGGGAGGTCCCGATGGCGACGCAAGCGCCGTGTGGGTCGACAGCGTATCGGGCGAGATCGTGGCCGGGCCGCTCGTGCTTCCGTTCACTGGCCCGGTCCGGATCCTGTACGACGGGCGGGTCGTCGTCGGCGGCGAGGACGCCGCAATCGCGATCCTCCCGGCGGATCTCGCCTCGGAGCCTGTCATCGTCCCCGGCACAGAGGGCCTCCAACCGCTCCACCAGGACAGAGCCACCGGTCTCGTCCTCATCGGTGGGGTCGGCGGACGACTCGGTCTGCTAGATCCGGACACGGCAACCGTCGAGTACGTCGAAGGTGCCGCTGGAACGATCTGGTTCGGTGCCTTCTCCCCTGACGGTGATCGGATCGCCGTGCTGTCGTTCGACACGGGCGTGCAGCTGTTCGACGTCGCCACGCGCGAGCCCATCGGTGTTCTCATGCCACTCGGGACCGTCAACGAGCAGGTCGGCCCCGGCATCAGCTGGTCAGACGACGGATCGGCGGTGTGGGTCGTCCCGCCCGGTGGTCCGGTGCGCCTGGCGGCGGATCCCGCCCGCTGGCGAGAGATCGCATGCGACATCGTGAATCGGGAGCTGACGCTTGACGAATGGCGAGCGTTCGCGTCGCCGACATTGGACCCGATTCCGGCATGCGATTCCGCGTAGGACTGGCCGGGGCCCGAGCTCATGGGCCGGTGGTGAGGGAACCGGTTGCATCTTGGGTTGGTGAGGCGATACCTTTACATATGTGGTGGAAGTAAAGAAGCGCCCCCGGGGTGGCAGCCGGATCAGCTCGAAGCACCGCCATTCCGGCTGATGCGTTCGGAGACCGGAGCTGAGGAGCTGGTGGGTGACGTGGACGGCGATGAGACGCAGAGGCCGTTCCAGAGCGTGAGGCTCATCGGAGCCGCACCTGGTGAGGGGTCGTCTCGCTGACCCGGCGGACCGGAGAAGAGATGGCCATGACTCGAACCTCTGCCAATCGGCGTGTCATGGATGCCTCCGGCCGACCCCGGGAACACCTGCCCTCCAGAGGCCGAAGTCCTCGCCAGCAGCTCGGGACTGGACGATCGGCACTGCTCGTGCGATCCTGTGGACTGGGGGACAGTGTTGGGGTGCTGTCGACGTCACCGTCGAACCGATGCAACGTGCGGTTCACCCGGTTGACCTACGTTGTGGCACAACAAGGGGAGGGTTCTCATGATCGGTTCCATTCGCGTCGGCCGCGTTGGTGTGGCGCTCGTCGCTGCGCTGGCGTTGGCGTCCGGCACATTGCTCAACAGCCCAGCCGATGCCGGAGGGGGTGGACAGGACGACACCGCGCGCTTCGCGACGTTCAACGCCTCGTTGAACCGCGGGAGCGCCGGCGCGCTCGCAGCCGAGCTGTCGGCGCCGGGGAGCGCCCAGCCCGATGTGATCGCCGAGATCATCCAACGCACCCGCCCGGACGTGTTGCTGATCAACGAGTTCGACTACGACGCGGGAAACGTGGCCCTCGACGGATTCCAGGAGAACTATCTGTCGGTTCCGCACGGCACCGCGGCACCGATCGAGTATCCGTACCGCTTCACCGCTCCGTCGAACACCGGCATCTTCTCCGGGTTCGACCTCGACAACAGCGGTGCGGCCGGCGACTTCGTTCCGGGTGACTCGTTCGGATTCGGCTTCTTCCCCGGCCAGTTCGGCATGGCGGTCTACTCGATGTACCCGATCGACTACGACGACATTCGCACCTTCCAACTCTTCTTGTGGAAGGACATGCCCGATGCCCTCCTGCCGGTCGACCCGGGACCACCCGCCGAACCGTGGTATTCCGACGATGAACTCGACGTGTTC
Organism: uncultured Ilumatobacteraceae bacterium; assembly: GCA_965601935.1. Classification (GTDB taxonomy): domain Bacteria; phylum Actinomycetota; class Acidimicrobiia; order Acidimicrobiales; family Ilumatobacteraceae; genus CBFCWZ01. Next base: position 6,445 of record CBFCWZ010000146.1, on the reverse strand, counting down.
CGGCTCTCCTCGAAGAGCCATTGGGACGTGCCGATCGACATCGGCGACGAAACGGTCCACTTCCTGGTCAGCCACCCGACACCGCCGGTGTTCGATGGCCCCGAGGACCGCAACGGCACGCGTAACCACGACGAGATCCGGTTCTGGGCCGACTACGTGCGCGGGGGCCAGCACTCGCGGTACATCTACGACGACGACGGCGAGCGGGGTGGACTCGGCCAGGACGAGCTGTTCGTGATCGCCGGTGATCAGAACGCCGACCCGTTCGACGGCGACAGCCATCCGGGCGCGGCACAGCTGCTGCTCGAGTCGCCGAAGATCAACACCAAGGTGACCCCCGACAGCCTCGGAGGCCCCGAGCAGGCGCTGCTCCAAGGCGACAACAACCTGACCCATCTCGGTGATCCCGCGTTCGATACCGCCGACTTCGGCGAAGCGATCTTCGGCGGCCCGGGCAACCTACGGGTCGACTATGTGCTCCCGCGCAAGAACATGAAGATCACCGACGCCGGTGTGTTCTGGCCCGAGTCGAGTGATCCGCTGTTCGGTCTCGTCGGCACGTTCCCGTTCCCGAGTTCCGACCACCGCCTGGTCTGGATCGACATCACCGACCGCAACTTCGACGGATAGGTGTCGAGGTCGTCGCGGCCAGTGGCTCAGGTCCGGGTGGACGACTGTCAGACGGGGCGACATCTCGGCCGTGTGATCCGCCACCTCCCGCCGATCTCCGGTGTGAGCCGGAGATCGGCGGGTGGGGGGAGAGACCTCGGCGCAGCCTGCCGCCGAGTGACGGGTGCACGGCAGCGGTGGGGTACCGATGCGGGCCTCCTGGAAACACGATCGTTTGAACTTTCATTCAACCATCGAGTTGAAGCGAGTTTCAAATCCGGTCGAATCTTTTTCTTCAGGATTGCAGAGTTGTCTTGATCGGTTCCTCTCGCCCCAATACCGTCTGGGCGATGCCATCGCCGTCCCCGAATCGTGCCCAACAGACGCGGACCGCGCTGATCGAACAGGGGATCCGCGCGTTCGGCGAACTCGGACACGACCGTGTCAACCTCGTGGCCGACATCCTCGAACCGGCGCAGGTCAACCCGGGAAGCTTCTACTACCAGTTCGCCGACAAGACCGACCTGCTCCTGGCGATCCTCGACGAAGCCGGGACGCGTCGAGCCGCCACCATCCTGGCACCGATGGAGGGCTCGGCCGAGGACATCATCGCCACGATCATCGGTCGCCTCTTCGACAGCATGGACGACGACGACCACCTGTGGTCGATCCAGTCACGGGAGCGCGCCTCCCCAGAACCGCGAATCCGTGAACGGACCCTCAGAGGGCGCATGGAGTGGACCGAGGCGATCGCCTCTGCGGTCGTGGCGCACACCAACATCCGCGCAGACGATGCCCGACGCGCGGCGGAGATGATCGTCGTGTTCGGTAGCGGGCTGGTCTCGTTCTACCTCGCTCTCAACCCGGACGAGAGAGCAGCGCGCAGGGACCGCCTGCACGAGGCAGCCACCGAGTTCGTCGTCGCCGGCGCCACGGCCATGGTGCTGGATGATTCCACCAACTTGCTCGAGGCCCGCTGATCGGCGGCCAGGGTCGAGGCCGGTGACGACCGCTGGGGCGCTCGGCCGTGATGGCCACGACATCGTTCAGATCAGCCGATCGAGAAGAGCGCGAGGACGAGCATCACCCAACCCACCGGGAGCTGAGCGACGCACAGAAGACGCAGGAGCGGCCGGTGGTCTGCTCTGGCATCTCCCCATTCCTCCAATCGGGCGACCTGCAGTCGCACTGCGATCCCCGTGCCGAGCACGTTGACGATGACGTAGAACCAACCCAGCGGTGCAGGGACCGGAGTGATGGTGATCATCAGCCAACCCACGGCCAGGGAGGCGGGCATCCACCAGATCCTCCCGGACGGGACCTCGAATCGCTGTGCCACGTCGGCAGTCTTGCCGGTGAGACGACGTCGGCCTCGCAGGCCGAACGCAGGCGCATTTCGGCAAGGCGTCGCGCCCAGCACCTACACTCGCCGAGTGGGGGCAGGAAGGTTGATGGCGTGGAAGTGACGTTCTGGGGAACCCGTGGCTCGATCGCCAAGGCGGGGCCCACGACGGTCCGCTACGGGGGCAACACCTCGTGTGTGGCGGTGCGTTCCGACGACGGAACCATCGTGGTGATCGACTGCGGGACCGGGGCTCACGGGCTGGGCCAGCACCTGGTGGCCGAGGCGGGCGGCGACCCGCTCGGCGGCCACATCCTGGTGAGTCACACCCACTGGGACCACATCCAGGGGCTGCCGTTCTTCAGCCCCCTGTTCCAGCCGGGCTCCGAATGGGACATCTACGGGCCGAAGGGAATGGTCAGTTCGCTGAGCGAGATCCTCGCCGGCCAGATGGACTACAGCTACTTCCCGATCTCGGTCGACCACCTCGAGGCGAAGACCCGCTACCACGATCTCGTCGAAGGTGGTTTCGCGGCCGGGGAGGTCCGAGTGGAGAGCCACTACCTCAACCACCCCGCTCTCACTCTCGGATATCGACTCGAGGTCGATGGTGCGGTCGTGGTGTACGCCTCCGATCATGAACCGCACGACCACGGGCTGGCCCAGGGCGGCAACATTGCCGAGGATCGCCACGACTCTGCGCACGCCGACTTCATCACGGGGGCGGACCTCCTGATCCACGACGCCCAGTTCCTCGCAGAGGAGTATCCCGAGCGTGTGGGATGGGGCCACAGCACGGTCGAATACGTCATCGACGTCGCTGCCACGGCGGGCGTCGGAACCGTTGCACTGTTCCATCACGACCCCAGCCGAACCGACGCCCTGATGGAGGAGCTCCTCGACACCGCCCGTGCCCATGCCCGCGCGGTCGGGTACGAAGGACATGTCATTGCTGCCCGCGAGGGCGACACCATCGAGGTGAGAGGTGAGTCCGGAGGCGACCCGTCTCGATGGGCGTCGCTCCCATCGGCGATCTCCATGGCCGAAGTGGGCACCCGATCGGCGGTGGTCGTCGCCGAGACCGCGGAAGTTGCCTCGGTCATCTCCGAGGAGGCGCGCGCCGAGCGCCTGGACGTGGCACTGGAGAGCGACCTGCGGCTGGCGTTCGAGACCGTGCAGACGAGGCGGCCGGGGATCATCGTGGTGGAAGCGGTCGACGACGACGGCGGGTTCGACATCGTCGAAGCGATCCGGGCTCTCCCCGAGCCCTACGGCCCGGAGGTGCCGATCATCCTCGTCGGAACCGCGAGCGCGCGGCGCCGGGCCGATGCCGCGGAGACCGGGATCACCGAATGGATCGTGTGGCCGGCCAAGGGCTTCTTCATCCGGACGAAGATGAGGGCGTGGTTGATGCGGCGCGCCGAGGAAGAGGAAGCAGCGGGGCCGACAGAGGACTGAACGGACCGAGGACTACGGCGTCTCCCACTGGTCGCCGACATAGAACGTGTCGATCCGTTCGGCGCGGTAGCTGGTGCTCGGCGCGCTGGGGTCGCTGCGGAACTCCCAGACGATCTCGCCGCCCGACTCCCCGTCGGGAACGACCTCGATGATCAGTGCACGGAGCGGCTCGTTGTCGGGGTCCTCCGGGTCCGGGGGCTGGTCCCCGATGCCCCCGTGGGTGATGAGGACGTTGCCGTTCGGGAGCATGTCGGCGTCGCTGATGAACGACGAGAAGACCGGAGTGCCATCGTCCTCTTCGGCGATGTGCTCCCAGACCTGGCGGGCCGACCAGTCGGCCGGGTCGTCGGACGCATCGTCGACCTCGTAGATGACCGCCCGACTGTACGGAGGATTCTCCGGGTCGTCCGGGTCGGTACCCGGGCGGCCGTTGCCGTTGTCGTAGACGATGAGGTCTCCGTTGGGGAGTACTTCGACGGCGTGCTGGTGATAGGTCTGCTCGCCCTCGAGCGGGATCGTCCCGTTCGTGCCGATGATCCACCGCAATTGAGTCTGGTGCCCCTTCTCGTCGAGGTGGTCGAAGGCGACGATCTGGTCGGTGTGGCGCGACGAGATGAGGATCGCATCCCGCACCGGGTCGTAGACGACGCTGTTGGCGTGGGTCCAATCGCGTTGTTGGACCTCGGAGAAGATGCCGGTGTCGACGCACATCCAGCTGCCCGGGTTCTCGTCGACGTCGATCACGTCCCAGAGATCCCACGTGCGGACGACGGCTCCGTCGGGCGTGAACTCGACGACCACGTCGCTGATCACGTCGAACGGGTGGTTCTGGCGCGGGCAGAAGGCTCGACGCTGTTCGTCGGTGAGTTCGTGGAGGGTGGTCGAGAGTGCGAGCACGTTGCCGTTCGGCATCGGCCAGTTCTCGTGGTGGAAGCTGTTGAGATCGATCCAGTCGGCGCGAACGGGGAGCGCGTCCATGTCGCCCGGGTTGCCCTCGAGTGCGCCGACCCAGAGTTCGACCTGGTCCGGGTCGACCCCCTCCTGGAGCGCGTCGTCGTCGACCTCTCCCTCCACCACGTCGCGCGCCTGGGGGCGCCAGTGTCCGAGCAACTCCCCGTACACGTCGTTCTCACGGATGCCGAACGGCCAGTAGTTGCTCAGGAAGGTGCCCTCCGGTGTCTGCTCGACCGCACCGATCGAGCCCGTGTTGGTGTACCACCACACGATCTCCGCGGCATCGTCGTAGGCGACGAGAACCTGGGCGGGCTGCCCTTCGAAGCGTGGCTCGCCATTGTCCATCGGCGGAGCCGTCTCGACCAGGGTGATGCCTGGCGCCGCGTGTTCGGTCACCGTGATCTCGTGGTTCGGCATCCACTCCGGAAGGGGGTCGGTCGAGACGATTCCCGCATCGGCCTCGGCAACCGGAACGCCTGCCTCGTCGTACGCCGTCACGGTCAGCGCGTACTCGCTGTCGGCGCGCATGCCCACGACCGGGATCGAGTGCTCACCCAGCATCGCCGCGGTCCGCGGGATCTCGACCGTGTGTTCTCCCGACGTGGCGGAGACCTGGACGGCCACCGGTTGGTCGGCGGTCACGACAGCCTGGGCGACCAGGCCCGACTGTCCCTTCAAGGCGGCAGTGGCCTCGACCCGCGGCGTGGCGGAGCCCGATTCGGTGTCGCCGGTCTCGGTGTCGACGGTCTCGGTCCCCGCGCCCCCTCCGGTGTCGACGGTGGTGCCACTGGCATCGCCGTCACCGGAGGCGCAGGCTGCGGCAAGGAGAGCCAGGGCGACGACTGCGACGGGGAGCTGCGGGCGTCGACGCGTCGGGCGGGCCGGTGACATGGGCGCCGACAGTAGTCCGCCACCAGGGCTCCCTCTGAGTCACCCGTCCTGTGCCGAACGGGCAGTGTCTGCGTGCTGCACAATGGGTCGGTGAGAAGGGTCGGAGTCCTGCGCTGCCTCGCCGCCGCGATCCTTTTCGGGGCATCGGCGCCTGCTGCCTCCCAGCTGGCCGGCGAGATGTCGGCGTTGATCCTGGCAGGGCTGCTCTACCTCGGCGCGGCAGTTGCCGTGCTCCCCGCCGTGGTTCGGTCGCCACCGTCGGCGGACGCATTCCGACGCGACTGGAAGCCGACGATGCTGGCGGTGATCGCCGGCGGGGCCGTCGGGCCCGCTCTGCTCGTGGCCGGGTTGGCGCGCACCTCGGCGGCGACTGCGTCGATCCTGCTCAATCTGGAACTCGCCGCCACCGTGCTGCTCGCGGCGACGATGTTCCGGGAGCATCTCGGCAGGCGGGTGATCGGCGGTGCTGTGCTCGTGACAGCCGCAGGGGTGATCCTCGTGTGGCAACCCGGCGCGGAGGTGAGCATCGGCGCGCTCCTGATCGCAGCGGCATGTCTTGCGTGGGGAGTGGACAACGGTGTCACCGCGCAGATCGATCAGCTCTCACCCGCGCACGTGGTCGTGTCGAAGGGTCTCGTCGCCGGCGGCGCCAACCTCCTCCTGGGCCTCGCGATCGCCACAGGCGGATCGAGCCTGGAGGCGGACACCGTGTTGCGGGCGTTGGCGATCGGGGCTCTCGGGTACGGCGCCTCGATCGTGTTGTGGGTGAAGGGAGCGCGGGACCTGGGTGCAGCGAGGGGGCAGCTGATCTTCGCCACTGCACCGTTCATCGGGGCGGCGTTGGCATGGATGGTCCTGGCTGAGCCCGTGACGGGGATCCAGCTGCTGGCAATCGCCCTCGCAGCCGCCGGTGTCGGGCTGTCGCTGGAGTCCGGCCACGAGCACTCGCACGATCACACCGACATCGACCATGAACACGAGCACCGCCACGACGACGGGCACCACGACCATGAGCATGACGGGACCGAGCCCGGTGCGCGGCACACCCACCGTCATCGTCACGTGGCGGTCGCCCACTCCCATCCCCACGTACCGGACCTCCACCATCGCCACGACCACTGACCAGCGCCGTCTCACCAGGCGTGGCGCAGTCGCCGCGAGCGACGATCGCTACGGGGAACTTCTCCCGTC
>CBFCWZ010000145.1:0-9013 GCA_965601935.1 uncultured Ilumatobacteraceae bacterium | reverse complement strand
GGACGAGGACGGCCACGGTCGGGAAGCGTTCCCGGATCTGGAGTGCGGCCTTGACCCCTTCGTCGGTGTGGGTGGGCGGCATGCGGACATCGACCACCGCGAGATGCGGACGATGCTCCTCGACCGCCGCGACGAGCGCGTCGCCGTCACCGACGGCGGCGACCACGGCGATACCGGCATCGTCGAGGAGTCGTACGAGGCCGTCACGCAGCAGGACGGAATCGTCGGCGATCACGGCACGGAGAACCTCGCTCACGATCGACCATTCAACACGGTCAGCATGTCACCGGAGCGGGATGTCGACGCTGAGGGTGGTCGGCCCACCGGCCGGTGAGGCGAGGGAGAAGGTACCGTCCATCGCCCGCACCCGGGCCGCCATGCCGGCGAGGCCCGTTCCACCACCGTCGAGCGTCGCTCCACCACAGCCGTCGTCGTGGACGACCAGCCGGAGGACCTCACCGCCGTTCGGGAAGCGAACGCTGGTGACTCGGATCGAGGCGACCCTCGCCTCGGAGTGCTTGAGCACGTTGGCGACGGCCTCGTTGGCGACGTAGTAGGCGGTCTCGGCGACATCGGTCGACACGGCGGGAACGTCCTGGACCGCGACCTCGATCGGGATCGGAGCGCCGGACACGACCGCGGAGAGGGCTGCGTCGAGGCCACGGTCGTCGAGGACCGCAGGGTGCAGGCCGCGCCCGATGGCGCGCAGCTCCCCCACCGCACCGCGCACCTTGTCACGGGCCTCGCCGAGGAGTTCCTGGGCGCCCTCCGGATCGTTCTCGACCCGCGCGGAGGCGCGCCCGATGTCGATGCCGAGGGCAACGAGCTGTTGCTGCACACCGTCGTGGAGGTTGCGCTCGATCCGGCGCCGCTCGGCCGACACCGCGTCGAGGATGTCCTGGCGCTGCCCGGACAAGGTCTCGACGCGGGCCTCGAGTTCCTCGGTCCGGTCGGGCCCGAGGAACCACGCCACGTAGGAGTGGACGAGGTTCACCGCGAACGCGGCCACACGGCTGATCGCGCCAGCCATGATCGCCGCCACGATGAGGCCACCAAGCCCGATGCTGCCCCCGAACGTGCTGTCGCCGAACAGCGTCTGGATCACCACGCTCAGAGGGAAGGCACCGAGGATGAAGAAGACCGGGCCGGCGATCAGCAACGTCAGGAGGTAGGCGACCTGGCGCCAGCGCGTGGGGTCGGTGAACCGGGTGACCAGCTTCCTCCACCAGCCGTCGGCCGGAGCTGCCTTCTGGCGGGGTGGGATCGCCGGGCCGACCCATTCGGCGCGGCGGCGTTCCAGCTCTGCGATCTTGTCGATGGCGAGGAACGACAGCACCACCAGCGGGACCCCGACGCCGATCAGCACCAGGGGCAGACTGACTGCCAGCATCGTGACGACGAGGGCGAACCAGATCGGGCCGAGGACGAGGCCGGCGAACAGGTAGCCGACGTTGATCCACGTCTGGCGTTCGGTCAACCCGCCGTACCACCAGATCGCCGCCTCCTTCGGGTCGTCGAACGGGACGGAATCCCAGAACGAGCGCTTGCGAGCGGGGCCGGGGCTCCCGCCGACCGGCGCTCCGGTCGGCGGGGGCAGCTCGGTCATCTGCTCATTGTCGCGCTCTCGCACCTCAGCGCTCACGATGCACCTCGCAGGGTCACGGCCACCGGGAGACGGGTCGCCCGGCGAACGATCAGTCCCGCGAGGAGCAGGGAGCCGAACACGACCACTGCCACCGCCACCGGGACCGCACCCGTCGCATAGGTGAACCCGAGCTCGACCGCATTGGCGCTGGAGAAGGAGTCCATGATCCACTTGGCGCCGGCGTAGCCGGCGACGAGGCCGAGCCCGATCCCGGCGATGGCCAGCGGAAGCAGTTCGGCGCTGACCATCCGGAACACGTGGCGCCGGCGACCACCCATCGCCTGGAGGGCGGCGAACTCGTGCCGGCGCTCGTAGAGACCGACGGCCAGACCCGAGGCCACTGCCATTCCGGCGACCGAGACGATCACGAGGCCGATGGCGCCGAAGATCTTCACGATCATGTCGCGGGCGGCCCGCTCCTCTTCTGCTCCGGCGGCGTAGACCACGGTGGACGCCCCCGGCAGCTCGACTCCGGATGCTGCGTCCAGCGACAGCACCCGATTCGCCATTCCGGGGGCACCGAGGTCGGCGGCGAGCTGCCCCGTCTCGATGAACATGGTCCGGCCGATGTACGGGTGCAGGCCGACCACCTCGTACTGGTGCGGGCCGCTCGCCAGGTCGACCTCGACGACGTCACCGAGCTCGATGCCGTTGTGTGCCGCGAAGCCAGTGGCGACGACGGCCTGACCGTCTCCTCCGGTCAGCCAGGTTCCGTCGTCCACCGTCGTGTCGATCATCCGGGTGTCCGTGGACATCCCGAAGAACTCGACGTCCCACGAGTCGTATTCGCCGTACACGTCGATGACCGCCTCGGCACCCGGCGTGCCGTCGGCGATGCCCGCGTCGATGGACAGGTCGCCGCCGGCCGGGGCCGTCGCACTCTGCCACTGCCAGGGCTCGACCTCGGCGGCATTGAAGTCGTTCACCGAGGTGGTGAGCGAGGTGATGATCATGAGTGCGGCCATCGCCGCCGTGATCTGGGCGATCGTGGCCAGCGAGCGGGCCCGGCGGTGGAATCCGTTGCGCAGCGCAGCCCTGTCGAGCAGGCCGGTGAGTCGAACCTTGGCAGCGAGCCGCTCACCGAGGCGACGGCCGTACGGTGACCCGTCACGGTCCCGGAGCGCAGCGGCGAGTTCGATCTTGGTCACCCGGCGGGCGGCACGGGCGGCGACGACACGTGCCCCGATCAGGGCGAACAGGATGCTGCCGACCACGACCTGCCACGAGACGGCGAAGCCGGGCGTCATGCCCAGGAACTCTTCGAGCACCATGCGGGCGATGTAGTTGGCGATGACGACACCGAGCGGGATCCCGATCACTGCGGCCGCCGCGGCGATCCCGACGGCGAGCCGGCGCAGCCGGCGGCGGAGTGGCCGCGTGCGGGCGCCCAGCGCCCTCATGACGGCGACTTCCTGCGTGCGCTCGGTGATGAGCGTGTTGGTCGTCGAGCCGAGCAGCACCAGGGCGACGATCCCGGCAACGACACCGAGCATGCCGATCAGGCTCGAGATCTCGGAGATCTCGGACTCGATCGGGTGGGTGCCATCGGGAACGGTCAGCGGGAACTCCGTGAGGGTGATCCCCTCGGTTGCGAGAGCCTCGCGCACGTCGTCGACCAGCGCCCGAAGCGCGTCGGCCGAATCGTCGTCGGCGCGCACGACGAACCGGTTCGTGCCGACGAGGCCCCCGAGATCGGCAACCGTCTCGGTGCTGGCGAAGGCGACCTCCTCGCCGGCCCAATAGCTGGTGCTGCCGACCCCGACCACCTCGAGGTCGAGTGGTGGCCCGCGGGTCGGGGTGACCTCGATCAGCGTCCCGATCGGAGCGATGCCCTCGGTCACGACGACCTCGCCCGACGCCGCGGGTAGACGACCGTCGGTGAGCCGCAGGACGTCCATCTCCTGGGATTCGATGTCGTGGCCGATGACCTCCAGGAGGTCCTCGGGGGCCATGGTCGGGCTGACGACCGTCTCGGCCTGGATCTCGACGCGCTCGACGCCGGGCACCGACTCGACCAACGACGTCACGTCGACGGCGGCGGTGTCGGTGGAGTGGAACACGATGCTGGGGAGGCCGTCCGCCTTCGCGGCTTCGCGCAGCGAGGCTGCGGACACATCGGGGACGGCGAACACGCCGATCGCGGCGACTGCGAGAGCCAGGGCGAAGACGGCGGTGAGGATGCGGGCGGGGGCTCGCCCGAGTTCACGGAGGACGCGGCGCATCACTCTGCTCCGATCAGTTGCGGAACCGGGAGCGGCTCCTGGGTGGGTGCACGGTGGCCGACCACACGCGCATCGAGCATCTCGACCAGCCGGTCGGACTGCTCGGCGAGGTGGAGGTCGTGGGTGATGAAGAGGACGGTGGTACCGAGGGTGGTGAGACCGCGCAGCAGGTCGAACACGACACGGCCGGAGGCCTGGTCGAGGCTGCCCGTCGGCTCGTCGGCGACCACGATGCGTGGCGCGGTGACGACGGCGCGGGCAATGGCGACCCGCTGCTGCTCGCCGCCGCTGAGCTGGCTCGGGAGGCGCTTCGCCTTGTCGACGAGGCCGACAGATGCAAGGGCACGGCGGGACCGCTCACGGCGATCGCGGCGGCCCACGTGCTGCGACGACATCTCGAGGGCGAGTTCGACGTTCTCGACAGCGGTCAGGGTGGGGAGCAGGTGGAAGTTCTGGAACACGATGCCGACCGAGTCGCCGCGCCAACGGGTGAGCTGATCGTCGGAGAGGCTGTCGACCCGGGTCCCGTCGACGACGAGCGAGCCGGAGGTCGGGCGGTCGATGCCGGCGATCAGAGCGCCGAGCGTCGACTTGCCCGAGCCGGACGGCCCGACGACCGAGGTGAACTCGCCGTGGCCGATCGACAGGTCGACGCGATCGACGCCCAGCTGGGCGCCCGAGCCCTTCCCCCACCGGCGCGTGAGGTCACGGGCGACGACGAGCGGGCCCCGGCCATTCGTGGCGGGCGAGCCGTACTCGAGTGGTGAGGTGTGCGAGGTGAGTTCCATACCTCGATCGTGAAGAAGTCGGGGCCGTACTTCGATGGAGCCCCCTGGCGAATCGGAGGTGGGGGAAACCCCACCTCACCGGCCATGCTGGCTGCATGCCGCGCCTGTTCCTGACGCTCTGGCTGCCCGATCACGCAACCGCTGCGCTCGAGGAGTTGCACCGCAAGGACGCCAAGGGCGTGCGCTTCGTGCCGCCCGGAAACTGGCACGTGACGCTGCGCTTCCTCGGCAACTGCGACCCGGGTGAGGTGGTGGCGAGCATCGACGGAGTTGGTCTCCCCGCCGCCGATGCTCGCCTCGGGCCGGCGGTCGACCTCCTGCGGCGCGACCACCTCGTCGTCGCGGTGAAGGGGATCGACGAGCTCGCGGCTGCAGTGGTGAACGCAACGTCCGACATCGGCGATCCACCACCGAAGCGAGCGTTCTTCGGCCACGTCACCCTCGCCCGGCTCAAGAAGCACGCCAACATGCCGCGGGTTCTCGGCGAACCCGTGTCGGCCGAGTGGCCAGTGAGAGAGATCGCGCTCGTCCAGAGCCGCCTTCACCCCGACGGCGCCCGCTACGAGACCCTCCACACCTGGCCGGTCGGCTGACCATTCCCGCTTTCGTCGAGACACGTGTGGGACGGGGGTCTCCGAGTCCTCGACCACAACGGGGATGGTGAGGCCGTCCGACACGCTCTGGAGGGCTCTGATTGGCTAGCCAATGGCGATGACCGATCTGCTCACCGGGCTGGCTGCGGCCCAGCCCGACAAGACCGCGGTGATCGACGACAGGGGGAACGGGGACATCCGTGTCCTCTCCTACGCCGAACTGGAGGACCGGTCGAACCGCCTGGCACGGGTACTCCTCGATCACGGGGCGCGGCGCGGGGAGAAGGTCGTGTGGTGTGGCCAGAACTCGGTTGGGGTGGTCGAGGTCATCAACGCCACCCGCAAGGTCGGAGCCACGGCCGTCCCCCTCAACTACCGCCTCACCGACGAGGAAGCGGCCTACGTCGTCGACCACTGCGATGCCCGGGTGGTCTACGTCGACGCCGACTTCGCACCTCTGTTCGGCCGCATTCGCGACGAGCTTCCGAAGGTGGAACAGATCCTGGTCTTCGATGGAAACGCCCTCGACGGCATGGTGGCCGCCGACCCGCTCATCGAGTCGGCCGACGCGAGTCCGATCGAAGACGCCGAGAGCGCCGCGGCGGCCGCCGGCACGATGATCTACACGTCAGGAACGACGGGCAAGCCCAAGGGCGCCCTTCGAACCGCGACACGCGATCCGCAGGTGGCGGCGGCACTGTTCGAGTTCATCGGCTACGTGCCCGACGACATCTACCTCACCACCGGGCCGCTCTACCACTCGGGCCCCGGAGGATTCCTCGGCATGGCGCTGGCGATGGGCCAGACGATGGTGATGCAGCGCAAGTTCGACCCCGAGGACTGGCTGCGCCTGCTCGAGACGTACGGGTGCACGTCGACGTTCTCGGCACCGACGCCCATCCGGATGATCTGCAACCTTCCCGACGAGGTGAAGGCCGAGTACGACCGCTCCACCCTCAGGGTCATGATCGCCAACGCGGCGCCGTGGAGCTTCGCTCTGAAGAAGGCGTTCGTGGCCGACTTCCCGCCCGAGTCGCTGTTCGAGATCTACGGCTCGACCGAGCTCGGTGTGAACACGATCATGCGACCCGAGGACCAGATGCGCAAGCCGGGGTCGTGCGGCAAGGAGGCTCCCCTCGTGGAGATCCGCCTCTACGACCCGCTCGGGGACATCGTCACCGGTACCGGCCCCGACGCCACAGGGGAGTTGTTCGTACGGTCGAAGGGAATCTTCAACGACTACTACAAGCAGCACGACAAGTTCCTCGAGGACCACCGCGACGGCTTCCAGACCGTCGGCGACATCGCGTACCGCGACGACGAGGGCTTCCTCTACATCTGCGACCGCAAGAAGGACATGATCATCTCGGGCGGGATGAACATCTACCCGGCCGAGATCGAAGCGGCGTTGGATCACCACCCCGACATCTACGAAGCGGCCGTCTTCGGCATCCCCGACGAGGAGTGGGGCGAGACGGTCCACGCCGTGATCGTCGCCGCCGACGGGGCCGCCCTCACCGACGAAGAGGTGCAGTCCTACGCCCGCGAACACCTCGCCGGCTACAAGATCCCCCGTTCCATCGAATGGATCGACGAACTCCCCAAGACGGGCAGCGGCAAGGTGCTCAAACGTGAACTCCGCAAGCCCTACTGGGACACCGCGACCACTTGACCCCGCCTGTGCGTTTGCGTCGCGCATTCTGCGCCATCCGAGCCAGATCACCGACACAAACGGGGACGTCGTAGCCTGGCATCGTGGCTGATTCGGAGGCGATGCTCGAGACGATTCGCAACGGGGTGATCGGGCGGGACGAGATGGTCGAGGGACCGTTCGGGCCTCGGCCAGTGGTGTACGCCGACTACACGGCATCGGGACGGGCGCTCGGCTTCCTGGAAGATCACCTCCGCGAGGTGGTGCTGCCGCTCTACGCCAACACCCACACGGAGTCGTCGGGGACCGGGCTGCAGACGAGCCGGTTCCGGGAGGACGCACGAGAGATCATCGCCGAGTGCACGGGGGCCACCGACGAGCACGCTGTGGTGTTCACGGGAAGCGGCTCGACCGGGGCCATCGCCAAGCTCGTGGGCGTGCTCGGGCTGCGGATCCCCTCCGTACTCGACGACGAGTACCGGTTCTCCGGCCAGATCCGGCCCGAACGGCGCCCCGTCGTGTTCATCGGCCCGTTCGAGCACCATTCCAACGAGCTGCCCTGGCGGGAGTCGATCGCCGACCTCGTGACGATTCGAGAGGACGCCGACGGCCACGTCGACCTGGCCCACCTCGAGGACGAACTCGAGCGACACAGCGAGCGACCCCAGCTGATCGGCTCGTTCTCCGCGGCCTCCAACGTCACGGGGATCGTCACCGACACCGCCGCCGTCTCGGCCCTCCTTCACCGGTACGGGGCCATCGCCATCTGGGACTACGCAGCTGCCGCCCCGTACGTCCAGATCGACATGCGCTCGGCCGCCGACGGCCCCGAGCATCTCGACGCGGTGGTCATCTCGCCCCACAAGTTCATCGGTGGGCCGGGCACACCGGGTGTGCTGGTGGCGCGCCGAGAACTGTTCGCCAACCGTGTGCCCGACGTTCCCGGCGGTGGAACGGTGGCCTACGTGAACCCGAGCGAGCACGACTTCCTGCCCGAGATCGAACACCGCGAAGAAGGTGGGACACCCGACATCGTGGGCTCCATCCGCGCCGGGCTCGTCTTCCAGTTGAAGCAGGCCGTGGGTGTCGACGAGATCCAGCGGCGCGAGGAACGCTTCGTCCGCGAGGCGATCCAGACGTGGAGCGCCCACCGGAACCTCGAGATCCTCGGCAGCCGCGACGCCGAGCGGCTGTCGATCGTCTCGTTCACGGTCGGCGACGGCCCCGGCAGATACCTCCACCACAACTTCGTGGTGGCAGTGCTGAACGACGTGTTCGGGATCCAGTCGCGCGGGGGTTGCTCGTGTGCCGGTCCGTACGGCCATCGCCTACTGGGGATCGACCTCGATCGAAGCCACGAGTTCGAACGGGAGATCACCCGGGGGTGTGAAGGGATCAAGCCGGGATGGGTGCGGGTGAACTTCAACTACTTCATCGCCGACGAGACCTTCCGGTACATCGTCGACGCGGTGAGCCTTCTCGCCGACCGCGGGGCCCAACTCCTGCCTCACTACACGTTCGAGCCGGCCACCGGACTCTGGAAGCACCGCGACGGCCTCACTCCCCCTCCGCTCTCCCTCCACGACGTCGAGTACGTCGGCGGTGAGATGACGTTCCGCCATCGCCCACAACTACTCCCCGACGGCGGCCTCTCCGCGTACCTCGACCGGGCACGATCACTCATCGACATGCTCGCCGGCGAACCGCCCGAACCGCAGGGCCTGCCCGCCACCACCGACGACTTCGAACACCTCCGCTGGTTCCGCTACCCCGACGAAGCCCTCACCTGAAGGCCCCCGGGAGCCCGACAAGTCAGACGAGCACCCCCCTGACGCGTCCCAGGCCGACACCACCAGCCCGCGCACATCGCCCTCGAAGCAGAAGAACACGGCCTCGGGAACGCCCACCCGTTCTGGTTGCAGAAACCGTCGGCTTCCGACGCCACACGCAACCAGAACGCACCACCATACCCCTCCACTCGTTCTGGGTGCAGAATCCACCGGAACCCGACGCAATGTGCACCCAGAACACCTGAACCCGCCACCAACTAGCCCAAGCTGTTCGGTAGGGGGTCTGGGTGATGGGTTGGTGAGCGGCTCGGTGTAGTTGGGTGG
>CBFCWZ010000144.1:0-9059 GCA_965601935.1 uncultured Ilumatobacteraceae bacterium | reverse complement strand
CATGCTGAACATTCGTCGACGGAGCCCGGATGGAACCGCGCCAAAGCTGCAACGGCAACCTGCAACAGGTGTCTGACACCGGTTGCAGGTCAGTTGATCTGGCGGCCCTGGTCCTGCCAGAAGGGCTCGCGGAGCTTGAACTTCTGGAGTTTGCCGGTGGCCGTGCGGGCCAGTTCGTCGCGGAACTCGACCTTCTTCGGGCACTTGTAGCCGGCCAGGCGTTCCTTCGACCAGGCGATCACGTCGGCCTCGGTGAGCGAACTGCCCTCGGTGGTGACGACCAACGCGGTCACGAGCTCACCCCACTTCTCGTCGGGGATCCCGATGACGGCCACCTCGGTCACGTCGGGGTGCTGGAAGATGGCGTCCTCCACCTCGATCGACGAGACGTTCTCGCCGCCGGAGATGATGACGTCCTTCTTGCGGTCGGAGATCGTCACGTAGTTGGTGTCGTCGATCATGCCGCCGTCACCGGTGTGGAAGAAGCCGTCGTAGATCGCTCCGGCCGTGGCGTCGGGCTGCTCCCAGTAGCCGCCCATGATCATGTTGCCGCGGGCCATGATCTCGCCGGACTCGCTCACGTCCATGGTGCAGCCGACGACCGGAGCCCCGGCACGGTTGAGCATGACCGCACGATCGGCGGGGGAGAGGTCGTCGTACTCCGCCCGGTTGCGGTTCATCGTGAGAACGGGGGTCGTCTCGGTGAGGCCGTAGATCTGGACGAACTCCCAACCCAGTTCGGTCTCGGTGCGCTCGATCGTGCGGGTCGGCGGGGGAGCACCCGCGACCACGATCCGGACGCGGCCGCTGCCGGGGATGTCGCCCTCCCACTCCTCGGCGGCATCGAGAACGGCATTGAGGACGGCGGGGGCGCCGCACATCAGAGTGACGCCATGCTCCTCGATCCGGCGCAGGATCTCGTGGCCGTCGACCTTGCGCAGGATCACGTGCTTGGCGCCCATGCCGCTGACGGCGTACAGCATCCCCCAGCCGTTGCAGTGGAACTGGGGCAGCGTGTGGAGGTAGACGTCGCGGTCGCTGACACCCATGTGCCAGCCGAACACTGCGGCGTTGAGCCAGATGTTGCGATGGGTGAGTTGCACGCCTTTCGGGCGGGCGGTGGTGCCGGAGGTGTAGTTGATGGTGGCAGTTGCGTCCTCGTCGCCCTCCCACGGCAGCGGTTCGGTGTCGAACTTCATCAGCACGGCATCGCTCTCGGCGCCGATGACCATCTTCTGCGCGCACTCGACGCCGGCGAGCGCCTCTTCCAACTCCGGGTCGACGAGCAGGAGCCGGGCCCCCGAGTGTTCGACGATGTAGCGAACCTCCTCGGCAACCAGCCGGAAGTTGACCGGGACGAGAACGCGGCCGGAGCCGGAGACCCCGAACAGGGCGGTGAGCAGGCGGGCCGAGTTCTGCGACACCATCGCCACTCGCTCACCGACCCCGATGCCGAGTTCGTCCAGACCGGCGGCCATCGCCTTCGCCCGTCGGGCCATTTCGCGGTACGTGATGTCGCCCCACGGTTCGGCAGGCTGGTCGGGCTCGTCCGAGATCGCGACGCGATCGGGATACACGAGCTCGGGACGGCGGAGGTAGTCGTTGACCGTGAGTGCGACCTTCATGGATCGGAATGTAGACGCGACGGTCCTCTTCGCGAGACGCCGACGCTCAGTCCGATCCGCCGCGGTCAGCGGTGAGCGGCCAGGGGCGTTCCCGCTCCATCGTTAGGGCGATGTCGAGCAGCTCGGGCTCGGAGAAGTGGCGGCCGACGACCTGGAGCCCGGTCGGGAGTCCGTCCAGCGCTCCCGCGGGGATCGAGATCGCAGGATTGCCGTGGAGGTTCGCCGGGAACGTGAGGAGGCCGTTGTTGCCGGCGCCTGCCTCGATCCCCCCGAAGGTGGCCGGGAGCGGACCGTCGGCGGCGAAGGCCACGTCCGGATTGCTGGCGGTGATGACGAAATCGACACCACCTGCCGCGGGGTCGAGGATGCGGGCCATGGCGTCGTTGAGTTCCATCCGGCGCTGCTCCATCCGCGCTCGTGCCTCCTCCCCGTACCGGCCCTCGGTCAACTCGAGCATCAGCCGGACCTCGGCGGAGAGGTCGTCGGCGCAGGCGGGCCAGTGCTCACCCAAGGTTGCCCGGATGTTGATCATCCCCGCGATCGACCACGCGCCGCCCATCTGCGGCAGGGCGGTCTCGATGCCGTCCACCCTCTGCATCCCGAGTTCCGTGACGAGGAATCCCGCAGCCTCTTCCAGGCGCTCCCACATCAACGGGGACACCGTGGCGCCACCCCAGTCGGCGACGACCGCGACCCTCGCCCCGCGGAGCGCCGCAACGTGTGTACCGAGGCCCTTCTCCCAACCCTCGACCGCGGGCAGGCTCAGCGGGTCGGACGGGTGATGGCCGTTGGCGAGATCGAACCACCGTGCGGTGTCGCGCACCGACCGCGTGAGACAGCCGCTCGACACGGTGAGGCTCCCGTAGCGCTGATGTGGCCCGAGAGGGATCCGCCCGAATGTGCCCTTGAGTCCGACGAGCCCCGTGAAACCGGCGGGGATACGGATCGATCCGCCTCCGTCGCCGGCCGTGGCGAGGGTGAAGATGCCTCCTGCGACCGCTGCCGCCGAGCCGCCCGACGAGCCGCCCGGTGTGCGTCCGTGCCGCCATGGGTTGTGCGTCACACCGTGGAGAGGCGTGCTCGTGAGGTTCACGAGGCCGAACTCGCTGGCCGTGGTCTGGCCGGCCAGTACGGCCCCGCCCCGGTCGCGGATGCGCTCGACCATCGTGGTGGTGTGGTCCGCGACGCGCCCGGCGAAGACCGAACACGCGTGGCTGTACGGCCAGCCGTTCACATGGTTGAGTTCCTTCACCCCGATCGGGACTCCGCCGAACGGCCGCGAGACGTCGGCGGCGCGGGCTGCCTCCAGCGAGGCCTCGCGGTCCTCCCAGCACACCGCGTTCAGGTCGCTCGCGTCGAGGGCGGCGAACACCGCTTCGAGTTCCTCCTCCGGGGAGCGCTCGCCGGCCCTGAAGGCCTCGACGAGGCCGACGGCATCGCCCTGCCACGGTGTGTCTGTCATCGCGTCGACGGTACTGGCGGTGATCGGCCGGATGCGTAGTGTCGCCCCCATGACGCTGCCCCGACGCCCTGGCATGACCGTCCCACTTCCGGGACCCCTCCACACCCACCGGGAGCAGCTCGGCGAGCTGGCCGACCTGGGGTACACCGACATCTGGTCGGCCGAGTCCGACGGTGCGGATGCGTTCACCCCGCTGGCGCTGGCCGCGGCATGGGAGCCGCGGCTGCGTCTCGGGACGGCGATCGTCCCCGCCTTCACGCGGGCCCCGGCCTGCATGGCTCAGAGCGTGGCGTCGCTCGCCGACGCGGCCCCCGGTCGCTTCGCGATCGGGATCGGCTCGTCGAGCAACGTGATCGTGGAGCGCTGGAACGGAGTGCCCTTCGAGGAGCCGTACAAGAAGGTCCGCGACGTGGTGCGGTTCCTGCGCGATGCCTTCGAGGGCGACAAGGTCACCCAGGCGTACGACACCTTCGAGATCAAGGGCTTCCGTCTGGGCGTTCGTCCCGAGCAGCAGCCGCCGATCCTCGTCGCGGCGCTGCGCGACGGCATGTTGCGCCTCGCCGGCCGCGAGGCTGACGGCGCGATCATCAACTGGCTCAGCGCCGACGACGTGCGGACCGTGGCCGGAGTGGTGAACGACGCTGCAGGTGGCGAGGAGCGTGAGATCGTGGCGCGCATCTTCTGCTGTCCGAGCGAGAACACCGAGGTGGTGCGACAGGCGGCCAAGTTCGCCATCGCCGCCTACTTGAACGTGCCGGTCTACGCGGCATTCCACCAGTGGCTCGGCAGGAGCGACCGGCTGCAGGGGATGTGGGACGCCTGGGCGGCCGGCGACCGCAAGGCAGCACTCGCCGAGATCCCCGACGAGGTGGTCGACGAACTCGTGGTGCACGGCAGCCCGGAAGAGTGCCGGGCTCGGATCGACGCCTACTTCGACAACGGTGTCACCACGAGTTCGCTGGCGATCCTCCCCCTCGACCCCGACCTCGACTACTGGCAGGCAGTACGGGACCTGTCGCCCTCCGCCGCCTGAACTTCGAGGTCAGGCCGCCCGCTGCCGGCGTGGCGGGAGATGGTGGACGGAGGCGAGTTCACGTTCCCGCTGCCGCTCTGCCAGCATCTCCTTGATCTCCGCGACATGGCGGAGACCTCTCTCGCAGGTGGCCTTGCCGAGGCGGAAGCGGGGGTTGTCGGCGGCCCGGTCGGGGGTGGGCAGCAGGCTCAGCTGCTGGGTGTCGTCGGCGGAGCGGATCGACGTGGGCTGTTCGTTCTTCGTCATGTCTCCATGATGAATGGGGGGTGTGACAGGTTCGGCCTGCTGTACGGGAGAGCGCCTGAGCAGGGGAAACGCAGTCTTCGTGGGCGGTCCCGGCAGCGGGTGGGAACGGCGAATAGCATCGTGCCCATGACCAACACGGCAACGTCCGAGGACAGCTCCCGTTCGAGTAAGAAGGTCGTGGCCTGGATCGCCCGGGCCCTGGCGTATCTGATCTACGCCTACCTCATCATCGTCGAGATCATCCTGATCCTCGGCTTCTTCCTGCTGCTGTTCGGCGCCAACCCGTCCTCGGGCTTCGTGGACTGGGCCTATCGCAACCTGCACCGTGTGATGGAGCCGTTCGAGGGCATCTTCAGCCCGATCGCGATCACCACCACGGCCAACGACGTTCCGGCCGTGTTCGAGACCTCGGTGTTGTTCGCCATGATCGTCTACGGCATCGTCGCCATCCTCGTCTCGAGTGCGGTGCATTGGCTGAACCGGACCATCCACCGGCTCGACCGGGAGGAGGACGAGGCCGAACGACGCAGGGCCTACGCCGAGGCCATCCGCCAGAACCAGTCGCCGCTCGACCCGACACTGCCGCAGATGCCGCCGGACCCCTACAACCTGCAGAACCCGACCGACTCGCAGGTGCCGCCGCCGGCCCCGCCCGTCGACACTGCGCCGCCGCCCCCGCCCCAGAGCTGATCTCGATTCGGGAGTGAACCGAGTGAGCTGAGCCGCCCCGGTGGGGTGGGAGGCACTCGAGCAGTGGGGACTCGACGCCACTCGTGTCGAGCCGCTCTCCGGTGGCGTCGCCAACGACGTCTGGCGCGTCCGCGTCGGCGGCCGGCTCGCAGTCGGGCGGCTCGGCGGGAGGAGCGATGCCGATCTCGCGTGGGAGACCGAGCTCCTCCGCCACCTCGACCGGGAAGGCCTGACCGTACCGATCCCGCTCCCGACCACCGACGGCCGGCGATTCGCCGATGGACTGGTCGTGATGACCTACGTGGAAGGAGAGCCCCCCGACTCGGAGGCCGATTGGCGTCGCGTGGCCGACACGCTGCGACACGTGCACCGACGTACCGAGGGCTGGCCGCAGCGTCCGGGTTGGAGATCGTCGGCCGACCTGCTCCACGCCCACCGGGGGACCAAGATCGATCTCGGTGCCATGCCGCCGGAGGGAGTCGCCCGATGCCGTGCCGCGTGGGCGCGGCTGCCTGCTCGTCCGGCCTGCGTGGTCCACGGCGACCCGAATCCCGGCAACATCCGCATGACTGCCGATCGGGTCGGCTTGCTCGACTGGGACGAGTCGCGCGTCGACACCCCTGATCTCGACCTCCTACTGCCCCACAACGCCGCCGACTTGGATGAGGGCACCTACGACACCGTGGCGCAGGCGTCCGCCGCCTGGGAGGCCGCCGTCTGCTGGGGAGACGACTACGCAGTCAGACGACTCGCAGAAGTCCGAAGCTGCTGAAGCCCAGACGCTGTCGGTTCCGCGAGCTCGACTCACACGGGATCAGAATCGTGTGGTCAGGCGTTGGCCTTGGAGTACCCCTCGATCATCCGCCAGGCATCTTCGGTCAGATGGTTCGCCAGGTCGTGCAGCGCTCGGGCCACCGCCAGTTCCTCGCCGACCCTGGGCACGGCCGGGTCGTCGGGGTTCCGGCGGGAGCGCCCTTCCCCGGAGTACTTGCGGACCCCTGTTTCGAGCGTTGCGACGATGTCGCAATGATCTGAGTCCTCGTCGATCGCGAATGTCAGCGTCCAATGATTCATGGCAGTCAGAGTCATGGACCCCACGATGGGCCATTCACGCCTCGATGGCCAGCGACGAAGGTCCATCCCTCGCCGAAAGGGGTGGGAATGTCAACCCGGGTTGGCCCCACCCTGAGCACTACCGCTCCAAGTGGGGCCAGATCAGCTGAGCACACCCAAGTGGGGGACCTCCTCCTCTGACCGGAGTGCCTGCGGCAACGCGATGATCGGAGCGAGGCAGGCCAACCGGTCGCTGACGCCGGACGACCGGGTTTCAGGCGTCTGGAATCGTGGTGATCGACATGGCACGGGAATCGACCGAACAGCCGTACCTTCCTCCCCGATGGTTCATCCGGTCTGCCTGGTCCGTCCACCGCGCCGTGCTCCGAGTGAGCGGTGGTCGATTCGGCCTACGGCTGCCGAAGCCCGACGGATGGGGCACCGCTCGACTCACCACGATCGGGCGTCGTACAGGTCAGGAACGTCAGGTCGTCATCGGCTACTTCGAGGACGGACCCAACCTGGTGACCCTGGCGATGAACGGCTGGGGGGAAGGTGAGCCGGCATGGTGGCTCAATCTCGAGGCGCACCCCGACGCCCAGGTCGAACTCGCGGACGGTTCACGTCTCGTGACCGGTCGGGCCGCCGAAGGCGAGGAGCGGGATCGGCTGTGGGCGCGGTGGGGTGAGATCGACGACAACCTCGACGCCTACGCCGCCCGCCGTCCCGCCGGCACGGCCGTCGTCGTCCTGGAACCCAGGTCCGAACCCGATTCCGATTGATCTCCCGGGCCGCTCGCCCGCCTGTCACCAGTGGCACGAAGGGTGCTCGAGATGCGGCTGACTGGAAGGGGACGGGGATGCACGCAACCCCAGGAGCCAGGGCCCCCCGTCGGGCTGCTGGTCGTCCTGTGTGGAGGAAGTTCGCTGGAGCATTGCGGAACGTCGGTCGGCGTGCCCGGGAGGTCGGATCAGCTCACGCGGGGAGGAACCGGTCGGCGGCTTCCTTCAGCCCGAGTGCGGAGCTCGCGTCGGGGATGTCGCCGACGAGTGAACGGAGCTCGCGGAGGAAGAACCTCGTGACACTCGACCGTCCGGCGACACCGGCGTGGCGAACGGCGCCGACGATCAGCCGGGCGGAGTCGAGGTCACCGCGGTTGACAGCCATTCGGGCCTCGACGAGCAACAGGTCCGGGAGACCGACGTCGAGCCCGGTCGCCCGCTGGGTCGCGAGGGCGATCTCGAAGGGTTCCTCTGCGGCACCCTCCTCCCCTGCGGCCACGAGCGCGTAGGCGGCGACGAAGTTGACATAGAACGCCGACCGCCGCGCCGAACGTCGATAGACGTCGAGCGCGGCAAGAGCGGCGCCGGCCGCGCGGTCGGGCTGACCCCGTACCATCCCGAGGCAGACGATCAGTTGGAGTGTTGCGAAGCGGTCGTAGCCGTCGGTGCACTCGTCCAGGCGGGCCGCGACCTCTTCTCCCGGGTCGATCTCGCCGTCGAGCAACTCCACCATGGCGAGTGCCTGCCGCGCCAGAGCGACGAGACCCGCCTCACCCGCGGCGACCCCTGCCTCCGACCCACGTCGACACAGCCGGCGCGCCGTCATCAAGTCGGTCGACGTCTCGAAGATCGCCGCGTTGATGGCGGCGACTCCCCGCAGGCCCGGGTCACCCACCTCGTCCGCGTCTGAGACGGCCATCTCGGCCAGGTCGAGTGCTTCGCGCAGGCGACCGGTCGCGTAGGCCGCCGACGAGGCGACCACCAAGGTGAACGCACGTGTCGACGGGGTCAACTCCGAGGCCAGCAGGGCACGGCAACGGCGGTAGCCATCTTCGGGCGGGAGTGCATCGAGCCCCAGCCACACGAGGTACGTGCCCGACATCAGCTGGGCCGCCCGCTCGGCGTCACCGTGAGCCGAGGCCCAGTCCATGGCCACCGTCGTGTTCGGCCAGTCGCGGAGCGCCACGGCCGAGAGCCCGTAGTCGAGGAACTTGCGTGCGGGCGGCATGTCGGCGAGCGGATCGGAAAACGCGGCGCACTGCCGCTGGCGCGCCACCTCCTCCCGCCCGGCGTCCGCCAGACGCCGGTGGCCGTAGAGTCGCACCGTGTCGAGCAAGCGATAGGTCGTCCACTCGCCCGACGAGGTCGGAACGACGAGTGACTTCGCCACCAGCCGGCCCAGGAGCCCGGTTGCCTCGGCGACGCCGAGGCCGGCCACCCGGGCCGCCGGCTCGATCGTCCACTCACCGACCAGCACCGAGAGGTCCGCCAGCATCGTGGCCTCGTCGTCGGTGAGGAGATCCCACGACCAGTCCATCACCCCCTGAAGGGTCTGGTGGCCGTGCCGCCGCCGTCGACGTGAGCCGGTGAGCAGTTCGAAGCGATCGTCGAGCTGCCCGAGGATCTCGGCCGGCGACATGTGCGGCGTCTGTGCCGCGGCGAGCTCGATCCCGAGTGGCATCCCGTCCAGCCGGTCGCACAGTTCGGCCACGACCCGTGCGTCCCACGCATCCGGGTCGGCTGCCGGCGAGGCGGCCAGTGCACGCTCGACGAACAGCTCGCTCGCCGGACCACGACGAGAAGACCGGTCGGGAGTTCCCGAGGCGAGGGGCGGGACGCGACGCACGAGTTCGCCGGGCACGTCGAGCGGCTCGCGGCTCGTCGTCACGATCTTGGCCCGGCCGTCGCGCTCGAGGACCTCGTCGACCAACTCGGCGCAGGCGTCGAGGACGTGCTCGCAGTTGTCGAGTACCAGCAGGACGCCCCGGCGGGCGAGCACATCTGCGACAGCGTCGAGTTGGCCCTCGCCGCCGCCCACCATCACGCCTGTTGCCTCGGCGACCGCAACCACCACCCGTGCACCATCGGCGACCGTGGTGAGGTCGACCATCCATACGCCACCGTCCTGCTCGACGAGCACCTCGGCCGCCAGCGCCAACGCGAGCCGT
>CBFCWZ010000143.1:0-9106 GCA_965601935.1 uncultured Ilumatobacteraceae bacterium | reverse complement strand
CTCCCCACCAGGGTCTGCAGCGGGGCGGCCAGGTAGAAGAGCAGCGGGCCGGGGTGGTTCCATCCCCAACGGGAGTAGACCCCGAGCCGGGGCGAGTGCTCGGTGCCCACCTCGTCGATCTGGAGCACCTCCAGTGCCTGGTCACTCGAGGGATACCACTCGCGCGTCGACACGGCGACGAGCAACACCGCAAAGGGCACACCGAGGGCGAGGAGCGCCCACACGCCGACCGGCACGCGACGCATCAGCCCGACGAGGTTCACGACGTCGAGTCGGGTGGGGCGATGAAGACCGCGAGCGGAATCGAGAGGGCGTGCATCTCCTCGAGCAGCACGACGATCTCTCTCGGAACACCGGGGGCGAGCATGGCCCCGAAGAGGTTGCCCTCGACCTGCGCCGCGACGTCCTCCCGACCCGAGCGGACCAGATCGTCGATCACCGTCTGCTCGAGCTCGGCATACCGATCCTGTTCGGCGGGTGTGCGTGTCTCCACCAGGAGCACCTCCACGTGGTCGGGCCGGGTCCGCCACTCGTCGATGTAGCGACCGGTGACCACATGGACCTCGGCGTCGACCTCACCCGGCTCCTTCACCCGGTGCTCGCCCGCCGGTACGTACCACGTCCGGTGGACGCCGACGTCAAAGCCCTGCCGTTCCAGCTCGTTCATCACCCCGTACCCGGGAGAGCCGATGTAGGCGGCGTCCTGCCAGAACACGAGGTAGGTCCCGTCCTTGCCGACCGCCTCACCGACGCCCGCCTCGAGGGCCTCGGCGGTGGGATCACTGGCCACCTCGACCAGCTCGGAGATCTGCTGCTCGGGGACCGGGACCCAGCTCGCTGCCACCGTCGACAGCACAGTCGGTCCGATCAGCAGGATCGCCGACACCCCCACGACCGCCCGCGCCAGCGTCCGCTGCTCACGCGCGGGACGACCCTGCCCCAGCCAGGCGAAGAGCGTCCAGAGGGTGGCGAGAGCAGCGAGGAGAGCGGTCCCCCAGGCCCACAACGTGAGATAGAACCACACCCGGCCGAAGATGCGCGACATCGACAGCCACCCGACGGCGAGGGCGACCCCGATCACGGCGTGCAGGTGGATCAGGGTCCGGTGGCGCAGGCGCACGGCAACGACGGCGGCGGCCGCCCAGAGCAGGAAGACCAGCATCCCACCGAGCGCGAGTCCCGTGGGCTGGCCCGAGATGTCGAAGAAGCTGGAGTCCTCCACCGTCATGCGGGCGAAGCTGCGCGGCAGGTCGAGATGACGGAAGAAGACCGTGGTTCCCTCGACCAGACCGATCGGGTCCTCCGGCGGGGCTCCGGTGAAGTGGTCGATCAGTCGTGAGATGTTGCCCTCGTCGGCCGTGAACTGCTCGACGAAAGGGGGCAGCCAGAGGAAGGCCCCGAGCCCGACCCCACCGACGAGGGCGGTGCGCGACTGCAGGTCGCCGCCCCGCCCCCACCGCCAACCCAGGGTTCCCAGAGCGACCGCATTCAGAGCGAGGCACGGCAGGAAGTAGGGCACGTGGGTCTGTGCTGCCACCGATCCGGCACCGACCACGGCGAGCAGCATCCAGCGGTCGCCTTCCAGCACGCTCCATGTGCCCACGAGCGCGACCAACCAGAGGAACAGCGGGAAGTAGGGATTCCAGGGGTGCGTCAGGACCTCCAAGCCGTATCCCCGCACCGCGAGCGCGAGCACAGCAGCCATCGCAACGGTCACAACGGGGCGGCCACGGCGATGGGTGATCCACAGCACCAGCGCGGCCGCCGCCGCATTGATGACGACGCTGGCCAACTGCATCCCCCAGGCCGTGGACCCGACCAGGCGGTAGACCGGGGCGACCAGATAGAAGCTCCATGGCCCTGGATGGCTGCCCTGGTCGGGAAAGGTGCCGATTCGGCCCGGCAAGCCGATCAGAGGGGTGTCACCGGTCCCGACGTCACGCACACGGAACTCGGTCATCGCCATGTCGAGGACCGGGTACCACGAACGCTGGCTCAGCACGATCGCCGCAACCACCAACGGGAGGACCACGATCCCCGTAACAACCCACCACGGCGGGAACGACGAGCGGGTTTCGGGGGGCGGATCGGCGTCGGTCACGACGGATCGATGGTAGGCGATGGCCTCCGACCGGCACGGAAGGGCAGCGAGGCCCCGACGACGAGACTCACGATCGCGAAGAGGGTGACCTCGTGGAGGTCGGAGAACTCCGACGGCCAGCCGCCGTTCGGGAACGGGTCCCGCGTCGTCTCCAGGATCACCATCGCCACGCCGACTGCGACGACCCCGGCCCATCCCGCCAGCGCGAGCACCTCGGGCCGCCTGGTGCGCGTCAGCACCACGGAACAGAGCGCTGCCACGATGCCCCACGACCAATCGATGAGGAGTGCGCAGGAGGCGACCCACACGGCTGCGGTGAGGCGCGCCACCAGTACGGAGACGACGCGGGGCCGCGGATCGTACGTGACCAGGAGCACACACGGCGAAGGTGCCATCTCACGCGTGCGGCGGTGGAGCGAGACGGCCGCGACGAGGATCGAGACGAGCAGGGTCAGAAGGGTGAGGAGGAACGCCAATGTGAGTGGGCCCTGGGCGGTCCATTCCACGTGGACCAGCCACTGGTCCTCTCCGGCCGGGAGCCACCAGCCGTTGAAGCCGCCGTCGACCAGCACGGGCTCGCCGAGGTCCTCACCGGCTGCGGACGCGGACCAGGCCTCGTTGAACCCCTCGCCGAGTACCAGCCAGCATCCCTCGACACAGCCGGAGACCCGGATCGTGCGGTCGAGGCGGCCCGAATCGACGACCGCGGTGACCGGCCGCGCCGCGACCGGCGCGGACTCGGTGGGGCGGACGACGACACGGTCGACATCGAGGCCGGTGGTCCACCCGGGGGCGGAGCGGAGCCGGACGTCTCCCTCGCCCACACCCGTACCCCCACACGGCGTGGCCTCGACCGATGCCCCGGCGAGGAGCTGGTCCGTCGGCACCGCATAGCTCAAGGGGACACCAGCGTCGTCCACGGTCAGCAGACCGGCATCGCACCTCGCGGCCACCTCGTCGGGCAGCTCGACCGGCGGCTCGGCACCCGGGATCTCCAATTCGGCGATACCCGACGGGAGGACCGTGATCTCCCCGTAGCGCGGATCGACGGTCGTCTTCTCGTCGACCTCGAGCACGACGAGGGTGAACTGGGCGCCTCGTGCGGGTTCGGGCAGCCGGATGGTGCTGTAGCCGTCCTCCCCCGGCTCGGGGACGTCGACGTCGTGGTGCGTACCCTTCGAGACGACCCGGATCCGGGTGATGGGCGACACGCCCTCGGGCTGGAGGAGCCGGAGACGACTCACCTGCCCGGCTCCGTGGCGGACGGTGAGGCGCTGAGCAGTCGGCGCCGCGAACGGTGAGCGCCATGCAGTCGAGGGGTCCCCATCGGTCGCCGCCTGCCCCCACGCCGACCAGGATCCGGTGAGGCGGCCGCTGGCGATGGTGCGGAGACCCGGCAGGTCGTCGAGTCCGAGCAGCCGATGCAGGGTCGCGTCGTCGGCGCGCTGGTGGAGGCGGAGGGTCACGGAGACCTGCTCCGGTGCGATCTCACCCGAGGGGAGGGTGCCCCGTTGCAGGATGCGCTGCAGCGCCGGTTCCGGATCGTCCCTCCAGCGGTCGAGAGGATCCACCCGATGACGGGTCAGCACGGTCGTGACCCCGCCCGACCAGGTTTCGGCCAGGGCGTCGATCGGCGGACGGATCCACTCGGTCGTCGGCCCGAGGCCGAGGTCGACCTCGGCGAACCCGACAGCAGCAAGGATCTCCGGCGTCAGGACCGCCGGCACCGATGTCTCCGCGATCGTGATCCGAAGCGGTGTCCCGGCCCGCACAGGAGGAATCTCGAGGATCTCGCCCTCCCCCTCCAACGAGGCCGCGGTCAGTGGGAGTCGCACCGGTGAGGCGATGCCCACCCGGACGTCGAGGGCGGTGATCACCCTCGCATGCGGTGCCGGGTCGGGTTGGAGGATCCGCATCCGGTCCACGTCCTGGTCGGCACGGAGTTCGATGTACTCCCCGACGGCCTCGGCCCTGTCGGCCGTGCGCCAGGCGGTGGCGGGATCACCGTCGACGGCCATCACGGCACGATCTTCTGGCCGGTAGGCGAACGGCTCCCCGTAGGAACTCGCAGCGGCGCGGACCGGGCCCTCCTGAACTGCCACGGTCCGGGTCGCGGAGGGCGGGTCGTCGCCGAAGCCGAACACGTCGAGCCGTTCGTCACCGACGACCTCCTCCAGCACATCGGTTCCCGCCCCTCCGCTCTCGGTCATCCCCACCACGTCTTGCGACGATCGCCAGTGGTGGGCACGATCGCGATTCGAGTCGGTGACCACGAGACCCGCACCGGAGGCAGCGGCCTCGGCCCGCTCCGTACCGTCGAGGGAGGCGGTGTACCGGTGGACGGCCTCGGCGTCGAGACTTCCCGACGCTCCCATGTCGATGAGTCCGTCGGCGGAGCCCGAGACGTACACGGCGGCGGACGCCGCGCGAGCGACTGCGACCGGGTCGTCGACCGACCAGAGCGTGACGTCGCTGATCGGCTCCCCGACCTCGTCACGGACGATCTCCTCCTCGTCGTACATCGTCC
Source organism: uncultured Ilumatobacteraceae bacterium (assembly GCA_965601935.1). Classification (GTDB taxonomy): domain Bacteria; phylum Actinomycetota; class Acidimicrobiia; order Acidimicrobiales; family Ilumatobacteraceae; genus CBFCWZ01. The sequence goes on along the minus strand of CBFCWZ010000143.1, from coordinate 4,478 downwards.
GCGTCGGGACGTTGGGCACGGGGCCGCCGTAGTCGGCCTGCCTCGTGAGGCCGCCTGCCTCGGCGAGGGTCGCCTGCACGACCTCGGGCCGCGCCGTGCGGTACCGCTCGAACGCCGAGTCGTTGGCTCCCCACACGGTGTCGGCACCGAGGAGCCGTGCTGTCGGCGCCACCGACTCGGGCTCGAGCACACCGGATTGGACCCGGTCGTCGAGGGCGAACACCACGTCCATCGCCGCGGCGGATCCGAGGGGCAGCAGGTCGCGCGTCACGAGTGGGCGGACCGTCAGGCCCGGCAGGGGCTGGTCGACCGTGTGCCCCCAACGGAACGACCCGAACTCGGCGCCGGGCAACTGGAGGACTCGCGAGCCGGGGTCGCCTGCGTCGAGGTCGGCCGCCGCGTCGAGCCAGGAGTCCGGAGGATCCTGGTCCCGTTCCAGTACCGGATCGGTGAACCCCCCGCTCCAGAGCGCGGGAAGGTTCACCACGGCCAGCAGGGCGAGGGCGGCTGCAGTCGCATGGCGCACCGCACCCCACGGAAGGTTGCGGACGTGACCGGTCCGCGGGAGGGCCTCGACGATGGACGCCGCTCCGAGCCCGAGGCCGAGGGCGACGAGCGGGAGAGCCCGCGTACTGCTGCGCAGGGCCTCGGCCAGCCCCGCCTCTCCTCCCCCGGTCAGGAAGTCCATCAGAGGGGCCGGGTCGTCGGTGGGGTGCACGCCGACACCGAGCAGGATCCCGGCCCCCACCAACCAGGCGGCGAAGCGCCGGTGGGCCCAACGAACGGTGACGAGCCCGAACGTGCCGACGACGGGAACCGCGTAGGACAGGAGGATGAACCGCGACGACGTGAGGTAGCCGAGCGATTCCGAGGTGGCCGGCCCGAAGCTGTCACGGATGTAGAACAACCAGTAGCCGAGGCTGCGGAGGACCTCCGGCGCGGTCGAGGTGAGGGCCACGTCGGCGAGCGCCTCGGAGAACGCGATCACGTCGACGCCGTGGCGGGCCTGGACCGCCAGCATGGCCACCCACCACAGGGACACACCGACACACAGGACGGCGGTCTGGCCCGCCACCGTCAGGGCGCGCCGCACGCTCGTGTTCCCCGACCAGGTGCTGTGCAGCAGCCACAACACGGGAGCCGGCACGATCATCGCCAGCGCGGTCGCGTTCACCGCTCCCACCGTGAACACGACGAGGGCGATCCCCGCCGGCGCCGCCCAACCGCGCCGGCGGGTGGCCAACACCGTGAGTCCGACGATCCAGCCCAGGCCGGCGAACGGGAGCAGCATCACCGAGGTGCGCGACACGTATGGCAGCACGTACGGCGTCACCTGGTACAGCACCGCGGCGGTGCCCGCGGCAGCCGCCGAGAAGCCGAGCAGGCGTGCTGCCCAGCGCGCTCCGAGGCCGGCGAACAGCATGATCGTGCCGATCCACAGACGGTGGGCCAGCCAGTCCGGGAAGCCGATCGTCTCGAACAGCCAGTACCACGGGCCGGACGGCCAGAGGTACGAGATGTGCTGGTGGGGCACCCACCCCGCGAACTGGCGGGGGTCGAAGCTGTAGAGGTTGTCGCCCAGGAAGCGTCCGGGGTCCAGGTACAGGTACAGCTTGCTGTCCGACACCATCGAGCCGGGGCTCGCAGTGAGGGCGGGTACGTAGGCCAGCAGGGCGAGGACGGTGCCGGTGGCCAGACCGGGGCGCCGTCGCAGCTGCGCCAGGCGATCGCTCACGGAGCCTCTGGCAGGAGGGCGGTCAGGCGCTTCGCCAGGGCCAGTCCACCCTGGCGGGTGGAGCGACGGTGATGAGAGGCGTTGGCGGAGGCGGCACGCGAGCGGTTCTCGAGGAACCAGTCGTAGCTCTCCGCGAACATCTCGGGCGTCGATCTCTCCGGCAGCCAACCGAGGCGCTCCTCGACGTGTTCGGTGTCGAACCACATCGAGCGGGCGTACATCAGCCAGTGGTACGGCGCGAAGGGCAGGACACCGAGACGTGAGCCGGCCCGCATCGCTCCGGCCGTGGCCGTCGCGGGCAGTGCTCGGACCGACGCACCGGTTCCGGCGTGCGCACACAGGGTGCGCAACGTCCCGGCCATGGTCTGGACGTCACCGGCTCCCACGTTGAGGATCATCGATCCGTCCAACGCCCCTTCACGGAGACAGGCCTGGGCGAGATCGTCGGCGTGCACGAACTGGTAGCGGTTGTCACCTCGACCGAGAACCACGGGATCGGCGCCGTCGGCGATCCAGTCGAAGAGGATCCCGAAGATCCCGAGGCGCCCATGACCGAGGATCGTCCGCGGACGCACGATCGACACGGCCTGGCCGCGGGTGGCGGCGTCGAGGCAGGCCCACTCTGCGGCCAGCTTGGCATGCCCGTAGGCCTCGCCCGGCTGCGGGACGTCCGACGGCAGCACCGGGTTGCGTTCGGGCACCCCGAACACCGCACTCGACGACGTGTGCACCACCTTCTGGACGCCTGCATCGGCGGCGGCGTCGAGGAGGAGCCGTGTGCCGTCGACGTTGACCGTGCGCAGAAGGTGCTCGTCCTTGGCCAGGGGTACCTGGGCCACGTTGTGGTAGACGACGTCGACCCCGTCCACGGCTTCGCGCGTGACTCTCGCGTCGCGAATGTCGCCGCGCACGAACTCGACCGACTCCGGTCGGTCGTCGGCGTCGTCGAGGTCGAGGATCCGGACGTCGTCACCCCGGTCCACGAGGCTCTGCACGAGGAGCGAACCGAAGTACCCGCTGCCTCCGGTGACGAGCGCCCTGCTCACAAGTCGATCCCCTTCGAGCGACACCAGCGGATGCTCCGGCGCATCCCCTCCGACAGCGCGACGTCGGGGTCGTATCCGAGGTCGTCGACAGCAGCCGAGACGTCGACGGCGATCGTCTTGTCCATCTCGCCGAGCACGTGGACCTGGGTCACGTAGCGGCCGGAGTTCTGGATCATCCTGTCGGCGACCTCGGCGAAACGGCCGACGAATGCCGGAACGCGCAGGGAGTTCTCCGCCACCTCGTAGCCCTCCGCCCGGAGCGCCTCGCCGACGGTCTGGACGACGTGCTCCAGGGGATACGGATCGCGGTCGGCGATCCACCACGCCCGGCGCGCGGGATGATCGACGAGTTCTGCCAGCACGACTCCCTGCACCAGATGGTCGACGTAGACCATCGAGCGGCGCTGCCGACCGTCGCCCACGATCGGGAATCGGCCTGTGCGGACCAACGTGAAGAAGGTGGTCTGTCGCGCCGGCTGGTGCGGCCCGTAGAACCACGGCGGTCGCACGATCACGGCGTCGAGACCGTCGTCGATGGAGTCCCGCACGATCAGCTCGGCCTCCATCTTGGAGGCCCCGTACCCGAGGTAGGGGGCGTAGGGCTCCTCGCGACGGAAGTACTCGAAGGGAAGCGGGTTGGTCCCGAACGGGCTGTTCGACGAGACGTGGACGAAGCGACGGACGCCCGCCTCGCGGGCCGCCTCGAGCACGTTGCGGGTGCCACCGGCGTTGACCTGCTCGAACGTCGCCACGTCGGGGGGATGGATGATCCCCGCCGTGTGGAGGACATCGAACGAGCCCGGCTCCAGGTCGGCGAAGACCTGTGTCAGCGAACGGGGCCGGGTGATGTCGGCGACCACCGGGTCGATCCGGGCAGAGATGCGGGCGGCGACCAACACCTCCGACGCCCTGTGGACCACCGCACGGACCCTTCCCATCCGACTCCAGGGGCCCTCGTCGGCGGTGAGCGCGTGCAGCAGAGCGGTTCCGAGCCAGCCGGTGGCTCCGGTGACCACGGTGGTGGGAGGAGGATCGAGCCGCCCGCTCACGTTCCGCTTCCCGAACGTGTGGCCGCGAACTGACGGGCGTTGCGGATGGCGATCGCCATGACCGCAGCCTGCGGGTTGACACCTGGTGCGTCCGGCAACAGTGAAGCGTCGTTCACGATGATCCGCTCGGCTGCCTTCAACGTTCCGAACGAGTCGGCCGGACAGCGGTCGCTCTCCCCCATCGGCACCGTGGAACACAGGTGCACCGTCATCACACTGGCCCGGTTGGCCGAGAATCCCGCCGCCAGGTCGGCGAGGTCGCGCCGGCCACGGACGACAGGTGCGCCGCGATACGACGGGTACACCTCGGTGGCACCCGCCTCCAGCATCACGAGAGCCAGGCGGTTGAGGCCCGAGCGGAGCAGGTCGCGGTCGCGTCTCGTGAGCCGATAGGTGACGACAGGATCCTGGAAGCCGGGCAGCATGTCGACGCGGCCGCGCCCCTCACTGGTGATCGCCGCGTAGTAGACGCTCATGTTGCGCCAACTCTCGACGGCCCGGCCGAACGTCGACCACTCGTCGGACAAGGCCAGGGCCAGCAGACCGGGGTGGCTGGCCGAGCCACCGAACGACAGGTTCGTCGCGAACTCCTTCACCTGGTGGACCGGCACGTCGTCGCCGACGTTGACCTCGTCGGGGAATCGGGCC
>CBFCWZ010000142.1:0-9224 GCA_965601935.1 uncultured Ilumatobacteraceae bacterium | reverse complement strand
GTCCATCCCCTGGATCTGCCACACCTCGTAGCCGTCCTCGCTGACGACGAGCGACTGGTCGGGGCCCGGGTCCTTCTCGTCACCGCGATGCAGGATGTAGCCGATCTGCGACTTCCCGCCGATCAGGGGCACGTCGTACACGGCGCCGAACACGTCGAAGCGGGCGGGTGTGCGCGGTGTCGTCCAGCCCGGATCGTCGGCGTCGCCCCAGGTGTGGAGGCCCCAGAAGTCGTTGTAGTCCGGTGACGCCGGGTCGCCGTAGTCACCGGCCGGACGGTGGTAGTGCAGCGTGACGGTCTCGGTGGCGGCTCCCTTCGAGCCGTGGATCGTCTCGGCGCCCGAGTTGACCCAGGCGGACGCCTGCTCCTCTGGTACGAAGCTCTGGTCCGGACCGGGGTCCTTCGTGTCGCCGCGGTGGATGATGAAGTTCAGCGGCTGGCTCGCATCGGCGAGCGGGACGTTCCAGAAGGCGCCGAAGTCGTCGATCCCGGTGGGCTCCATCGGGCTGGTCCACTCGGTTCCGTCGGACGGGTCGATGGCATCGCCCCAGAGGTGCAGACCCCAGAAGGTGTTGTAGTCGGGCGACGGCGTGCCGTAGTCGCCGTCGTCGCGGTGGTAGTGGATCGTGGCGTATCCCTGGGCGGCGGCCTGCGAGGTGTAGATCGTCTCGTCCCCTTCGCGGAGCCAGATCTCCCTGTCGACCGAGGGGTCGAAGAACCGGTCCGGGTCGGTGTCCTTCGAGTCGCCCTTGTGGACGATGAAGCCGACGTTCGAAGCTCCCTCGGTCAGCGGCACCCAGGCGAATCGGCCGTACTCGGTCGCGCCGAGGAACGGCTTGGGGCTGGTCCACTCGATCGTCTCGGTGATGTCGCCCCACAGATGGAGACCCCAGAAATCGTTGTAGTCGCCGGTCGTGTGGTCGCCGTAGTCCCCGCTGTCGCGGAGATAGTGGATGATGGCGTGCTCCCCGGCCTCCTCGACCGGCGGCGCGCCGACCACGGCGCTCACCTTGGCGGCGTTGAGGTTGTCGCCGAGGTCCCTGACGATCGCCTTGTAGGTGACGTCGGTGCCCGCGGCGAGCCCGCTCACGTCGTGGAACACGCGGTAGGGCGCGTTGTCGTCGACACCGAGCACCTCGTACGGGGCACCGTCCACCGACACCGCGAAGGTGACCTCGGCGTACGTACCCGGTGACACGTCGGCCGCGATCTCGGTGCGGCCGAGCACGGTCGCGCCCGGAGCGGGACTCGCCATCGCGATGTCGTCGGGGGTGGCGTCGGTGGGGACCGGGCTGCTCGCCCGGTAGACGACGAAGTCGAGCGCCGGGACGCCGACACCGAGATCCCCCGACGGGTCGCTCGTGACAGCAGCACCACCGCTCGGCCAGATCGCGTCGAACGAGGTGTCGGGTGTGTCGACCGCGAAGCTGACCGACTTCGCGCTCTCGCTGGTGTTGACCGCGACCACGTACTCGACCTGTTCGGTGCGCTCGATGCGCGAGAAGGCGTAGATCCCCTCGGTGCCCTCGCTGTAGCGGTGGAGTTGTGCCCCCTGCCGGAGTGCAGGATGAGCATCTCGGATCGCCGCCAAGGCGTCGATGGTCCCGTAGAGCGGGTGCGAGGAGTCGAAGTTGTCGTCGGCCGGTGTGCTCGCCGTTCCGATCAGGTCGTCGTCGTTGTAGTCGGCGACCGCCGACGGGAACATGTCCTGGCGGGCGTCCTTGTCGCCACCGGACCCGGTGAAGCCCTGCTCGTCGCCGTAGTAGATGACGGGTGTGCCGCGGGTGAGCAGGTTGAGGGCCTGGGCCACCGTCGCCCGTCCGAGCCGTTCGGCATCGGTGGCTCCCGGCTGGTCGGCATCGATGTAGTGGCCGATGCGCCCGCGGTCGTGGTTGCCGACGAACTTGTGCAGGGCGTAGGCGTTCGAGTCGGCGTCGGTGAACCAGTCGTCGTCGGCGAACAGGGTGCGCAACTCGTCGGTGGCGTTCCCGGCCGACACGGCGGAGCGGACCTTCTCGTCGAAGCGGAAGTCGAGGGTGGACGGGAACGGCAGCTCGGTGGAGAAGCGGCTGGCGAACTCCGGATCGCCGGAGAACACCTCGCCGAACACCGTGAAGTCGTCCTTGCCGAGGCCGGCCGCGTGAGCCTCGATCTCGGGAAGGAAGCTCTCCCAGAACTCGTCGTTGACGTGCTTGACGGTGTCGACCCGGAACCCGTCGATGTCGAACGTGGTGATCATGTCCTTGTGCACCTGGGTCATCCCGTCGACCACCGCGGGATGCTCCGTGAAGAGGTCGTCGAGGCCGAAGAAGTCCCCGTACAGCGAGCTCTCCCCGGCGAAGGTGGAGTTGCCGCGGTTGTGGTACAGCGTCGGGTCGTCGAGGAAGTCCGGGAACTTGACGGTCTCGTCGGCCACGGTGTCGAACGTCGGCACGTAGGGGAAGCTCGTTGCTGCGTCCATGGCCGGGAACGCCGGATCGCCCGCGTAGTCGCGGTCGTCGAACTCCACCCCTGTGTCGTCCTTGTAGGGATAGTCGTCCTTGTCGCGGTAGGCGGTACCGCCACCGACGTACTGGATGACGTCACCGGTGTGGTTGGTGACGATGTCGAAGTAGACCTTCATCCCGAGGGCGTGGGCGGCGGTGACGACGGAGACCATCTCGGCGTTCGTGCCGAAGTGCGGGTCGATCTCGGAGAAGTCGATCTGCCAGTACCCGTGGTAGCCGGCCGACGTGTCGCTCCCCGACGACTGCACCCAGCGGTTCTTGAAAGGCGGCGTGATCCACAGCGCCGTCACGCCGAGATCGTCGAGGTAGGACAGCTTCGCCTCGAGCCCGGCGAGGTCGCCACCGTGGTAGAAGCCCTTGTCGGTCGGGTCGAGGCCGTTGACCAGAGGGTCCCCCGAGAGGTCGCCACCGGCGTCGTTGCTCGGGTCGCCGTTCTCGAAGCGGTCGGGCATCACGAAGTACACGAACTCCTCGGCGCTGTCGTGTCGCACCGGAGCGGTCACGAGCAGTTCGTCGCCGGGCTCGAGTCCCCCGACCGACACGGCGACGCCGTTCGAGGCGGTGTCGAAGGTGATGGTCACCGCGTCGCCGGGATCGGGAACGGTGAAGGGCACGTTCCCGGCCGGGTACGAGGTGGCCCAGTCCTCGTCGAGCGCCACCTTGAATTCGTGGTCACCCGCGGGGATCTCGGTCGTCACGAACGAGTAGACACCATCGCCGTCGGGATCCTGCATCCACGACCGCAGGCACCCCGGCTGCCAGTCACCCGGACACCCGAGTTCGCTCTGGAAGCTCCCGGCCACGGTGGCAATCGTGGAGTTGACGTTGTCGGTGACCCAGTGGGTCTCGTGGTCGTAATAGAACTTCACGTCGGTCGCCGTGCCCAGGCCGAGCGGGATGTTCGGCCCGTCGGGCACGCCACCCGCGCCATAGTTCTCGTCCCACGCATCGTCCAGTGCCGCCTTGTACTCCCAGGAACCGGCCGGGACGTTGTACGTGGCCTGCCACTTGTCGTCGTCGGCGTCGAAGGCGAGATGGGTTGCCGCGCAGTCCGGCTGCCAGTCGCCGGGACACCCCAACTCGCTCTGCAACGAGCCGGCGATCGTCACCTCGGTCGGATCCGACGTGTGCGAGCCGACGACGGGCGACGGGGCGACGGCCAGCGCGCCCGCGGCGAGCGCCAGTGCCACACCGACCCGGCCGAAAACCCTCCCTGAACCCATGGTGTTCTCCCTTCACCGACGAGTGCGCGCGACTGTACCGCGGCGGCGCGACCCGGAGCGGAGCCCGAGCCGTCGATCTGATGAACCGGCCTGCGGGATCCCGCAGGTTCGTTCACGAGATGGTGGAGAGGTGGAGGAGAACGGCCGACTCGGGGTGGAGGGCGGGGAGTTGGAGGCCGACGACCTCGAGGGTGCGGCCGTCGAGGGAGAGGCAGCCCTCGGACCACCACGCCGGGAGTTGGCGGTTGAGACCGACACGCCCTCCGGGCAGGGGAACGTGGCGGACCTCGTAGACCGCGTCGGCGGTGAGGCCGGGCAGGTGCAACGGCGCGGGGGTCTGGCTCGCCGCGGTGGTGATCTGGGCGAAGCTGACCAGCGCCTGGGACCGATCGGCGGCGTACACCCCATGCGCCGTGTTCGCGGGTCCGGTGTCGAAGCGGACCACATCGCCCGAATGGAGCAGGGGCCGGAAGCGCTTGTGCAGCGCGACGGCCTCGGTGAGCTGCGCGAGCTGCTTCTCGGTGAGCGAGAGCAGGTTCCACTCGATTCCGAGGTGACCGAACATCGCGGTGGCCGCCCGAAATGCCAGGTCGTGACGCCGGCTGGTGGTGTGCGAGCGCTCCGGTCCGATGTGGGCACCCATCAGCTCGGGTGGGATCAGCATCGAGGCGCCCCGCTGGATGGTCTGGCGTTCGAGGGCATCGTTGCAGTCGCTCGTCCAGACCCGTTCGGTGCGGCGCAGGATCTCGTGGTCGATCCGCGCCCCGCCCCCCGAGCAGCTCTCGATCTCGACGCCGGGGTGCTTCTCGCGCAACGCGTCGATCAGCCGGTACGCGGCCACGGTCTGCTCGTGGGTGCCCGCCGCTCCCCCGGCTCCCGATCCGCCGATGTGGTCGCGGTTGAGATCCCACTTCAGGTAGGTGATGTCGTGGTCGGTGAGGAGGGCGTCGAGGTGGCCGCAGATGTGATCGAAGGCGTCCGGCTGGGCCAGGTCGAGCACGAGCTGGTTGCGGAACAGGACCGGCTCGTAGCCGTCGGTGGTGAGCGCCCAGTCGGGGTGCGCCCGGTAGAGGTCGCTGTCGGGGTTGACCATCTCGGGCTCGACCCACAGGCCGAACTCCATCCCGAGGCCCGTCACGTGGTCGATCAGTGGACCCAACCCGTTCGGATGGGCTTCGGCCGACACCACCCAGTCGCCGAGCCCGGAGGTGTCGTCGCGACGGCTCCCGAACCAGCCGTCGTCGAGGACGAATCGTTCCGCACCGACGCGGGCGGCTCGGTCGGCGAGGGCAGTGAGCTTGTCGAAGTCGTGGTCGAAGTAGACCGCCTCCCACGTGTTGACGAGCACGGGTCGAGGCGTGGTGGGGTGGGCCGGGCGAGATCGCACGTGGCGATGGAACTGCTGGGTCGCCGGGGTGAGCCCGGCCGATGAGTGGACGGCGATCACCTCGGGGGTCCGGTACGACTCGCCCGGGGCGAGCACGATCTCACCGGGGTGCAGCAACTCACCGAGCTGGATGTGGCGGCGTCCGTCGGGCAGGCGCTCGGCGATGAGGTGATGGTTCCCGCTCCACGCCAGATGGGCACCCCACACGCAGCCCTCCCACTCCCCGTAACCGCCGGTGCCGGCGAACACGAGCGGGGGGTGCTCGTGACTCGTCCGGCCCCGACGGTTTTCCACGAGGACGGCTCCCGACGTCCAGGGACGGCGAACGGGATGCAACTCCCGCGACCACCGTCCGGTGAACGTGCCGAGCTCGTCGGCCTGATCGGGCACCGGCAAGGTGACCGTCAGGTCGTGGAGCAGGTACACCTGGTCGGCGCTGAGGTTGGTCAGTTCGGCCGTGACCACCAGCGTGTCGAGCATCTCGAAGCTGAACACCAGCTCGAGTTCGGCCACCGCGTCGCGCGTGACGACCCGGAGGTGTTGGTCGTCGCCGTCGACCTCGACGGTGTCGAAGCGGGGGGCCCAGGCGGTGCCACCCGGGCGGTGGCCGGAGAGGCCGGGGTGGCCGGTGAAGCCCGACCCGTGTTCGGGGACGACCGCCACCGGGGCGACGAGGTCGGCGCCGCCGTTCGCCACCGGCCGCTCCATCGCTGCGGCGAGCGCGTCGAGGTCGACGGAAGCGCCGAGGGCCGGGCCCCAGTAGACGATCGTGGGCGCGCCGGGACCGGTGTCGACCACGACGTCGTTGTCGTGGCCCCGCAGTCGTTTCACGTCAGCCTCCCGCTTCTCGTGTCCGAGCAGTCATCCGAGTCTGCCCGCCCGGACCCACTCAGCCCTTGTTGGCGCCGAGGGTGAGACCGGAGATGAACTGCTTCTGCAGCATCAGGTACACGATCAGCGTGGGCAGGGCGATGAGAATCGAGGCCGCGGCGATCAGGTTGAAGTCGGTCGCGTAGGCGCCGTTGAGGACAGAGATCGACGACGTGATCGGCCGCTGGTCGCCCTGGTTGAGGAGCACCGACCCCCAGAAGAAGTCGTTGTACAACCAGGTGAACTCGAGCGTGGCGAGCGCGGCGAGCGCCGGCCTGGTGAGCGGGAGGATCACCTGGAAGAACTGCCGGGGGACGCTCGCCCCGTCGACCGACGCCGCCTCGCCGAGTTCCTTCGGGATCGTCTTCATGTAGTTGGCCAGCACGAAGGTGCAGAAGCCGAGCTGGAAGGCGATGTGGATCAGGATCACCGAGATCTTCGTTCCGAGCAGGCTCCCGGTGTCGGTGTCGGAGAGGAAGTCGGGCCACGGCACCCAGTCGTAGATGCGGAACAGGGGCTGGAACAGCACCTGTTGGGGCATCAGGTTGCCCGCAGTGAAGAGGATCAGGAAGGTGATGTTGAACTTCCACGAGAAACGGGTGCAGGCATACGCGACCATCGACGACAGCAGCAGCACGATGAACAACGACGGGATCACGATGAACGCCGTGTTCCTGAACGTCGTCGACATCCCGCCGACCCTCCACGCCTCGGTGTAGTTCTCGAAGCTCAGGGACTCGGGCGGGGCGAACGGGCCGTTGGGAAGGGTGTCGGCCTGGTAGTCGCGGAACGAGTTGTACAGGGCGACGCCGATCGGGATCAGCCAGAGGACGGCAAGAGAGATCAAGAAGACCTGGAGGACCACTCGGGCCGGCCGGAGTTTGGGCTTGTTGCGCTCCGCGACCTCGTTGACGAGAGCGTCGAACTCCTCGTCGCTGAGCGGGGCGGAGGCGGCGGCGACGGTCTCGCTCATCGTTCGCTCTCCCGATAGTGATTGGCGACGTACCAGATGATGAACCCGATGCAGAGCACCAGGAGGACCACGCCGTAGGCGGAGCCGACGCCGACTCGACCTCCGCCTTCACCGACGAGGGACTTGGTGACCAGCGTGCCCATCACCTCCGTGCCCCGAGGTTCGTTCAAGGCGGCGATGATGTCGTACGCCCGCAGCGCCTCGATGACGGTGATGACCACGACGACCACGTTGATCGGCTTCAGGGCCGGAAACACCACGTTGCGGAAGGCCTGCCACTCGTTGCACCCGTCGATCGCCGACGCCTCGCGCAAGGCCGGGTCGACCGCTTTCAGCCCGGCCAGGTACATCACCATGATGTATCCGGCGTGACGCCAGAGCATCGCCACCATCAGGGCGGCGAAGTTGCGGGAGAGGCCGAGCGGGAAGTCGAGGAAGGGGATCGAGACCTCGAAGATCTTCGTGCTGTCGCCCACGAAGTCGATCGGGTCACCCGGCCAGAGGATGTTGAGCAGGCCGGTGTCTCTCGAGAACATCGTGCTCTTCCAGATGAAGCCCACGACGGCGAGGGAGAGAACGACGGGGAAGTAGTAGACGGACTGGTAGAAGCGGCTCCCCCGGATGTTCTTGTCGAGGAGGTAGGCCATGCCCATCCCGAGCATCGAACAGAACGACAACCAGAAGATCAGCAGGAAGTTGTTGAACAGGGCCGGGAACAGCAGGTTGTCGAAGACCGTGAAGATGAGCCAGTAGTTGTGGAACCCGACCCACGTGGCCTCGCTGAGTGGCAGCAGGTTGTCCCATTCCGTGAAGGAGAGGATCACCGTTCCGGTTGCGGGGACCCACACCAGCACGATGTGGAGGACGGCCGGGACAGCGACCATCAGGGCCAACCACCACTTGTCCGCCGCCGTCTGGGCGGAGAACTTGCGGCGTTGGCCCTTCCGGAACGCTCTTCGGGTCGTCGGGTCGAGTGCCGACATCGACGCCGGCGGTGGCGCCGCACTCTCGGGTGCGGTGGACGCGGGGATGTTCACGTCGTGATCAGCTCCTTGTGCGGGACCGCCGGTCGTCGATGTCGTGCCTGGGGGGGACTACACGACGAAGGTGTAGGTCTGAGCCTGTTCCTGGACCGTGTTGAGGATCGAGTCGATCTGGCTCGGATCGGTGAGGAAGTCGGCCAACGCCACACCCGCCACGTTGGCGGCGAAGTCGGGGTCGGTGTCGCGGTCGAGGAACTGGGTGATCTGTGATGCCGACGCGATGGTCTCGGCGGCCTTCTTCTGGAGCGGCGTGTAGTGGTCGGTCGCAGCCTCGCTGTTCGCGGCGACGTAGCCGGTGTTGATCTTGCTGTACTCCTCGCCGGCGGCGGCTTGGCCCAGTCCGGCGAGAAGGGCCTTCGCGGCCTCCTCGTTCTCCGGCGACGCGGCCATCATGAAGCCGTCGATCGGGGCCTCGATGGCCTCCTGTCCGTGCTCGGGGTTGATCTCCGGGAACGGGAAGAAGTCGATGTCGGCGATGATGTCGGCCTGGCTCTCGGGGTCGAAGGTCTCGACGATGAAGTTGCCGAGCAGCATCATGCCGGACGACTTGTCGCCGATCCCGTTTGCAGCGTCCTGCCAGGTGCGGCCGTTCGGATCGGGCTGGTAGTAGGGGAGGATCTCCTCCCAGTGCGTGAACACGTCCTTGACCTGATCGCCGGACCAGTCCTCTTCGCCGACCAGGAGCGCGACGTGGAAGTCGAAGCCGTTCACCCGCACGTTGATCGCGTCGAACATGCCCATCTGGGGCCACCGGCCGTCGTTGGCGGCGGCGATCGGGGTGAGTCCGTCCGCCTCCATCTGTTCGCAGAGCGCCTTGAACTCGTCCCACGTGACGGGGATCTCGTAGCCGTTCTCCTCGAACAGGCTCTTGCGGTAGTGGACGCCCCAGGCGTAGTTGGCCAGCGGCACGAAGTACTGCTTGCCGTCGACGTGGGTCGACGCCTCCTTGAATCCCTCGGAGAGGACGCCGTCGAGGCTCTCGGTCCACACGTCGGAGATGTCGCCGAGGACGCCCTTGTCGGCGAAGGCCCGCATGCGGTACGCCGCGAACCACGAGACGACGTCGTCGGGCTGCTGGATGTAGGTGTTGAAGTTCTCCTGGTAGGTGTTGTGGTCGATCGTGTTGACCTCCACGTCGACACCGGTGGTGGCCAGCGCCGCCGCCAGTGCCGCCGTGGGGACCTCGTCGGAGAAGTTGGACCCGAGAGTGGTCGTCCCGACG